>QHNR01000037.1 GCA_003218475.1 Verrucomicrobiota bacterium
GCCGCTGGAATGGGCCCCCCTGGACGTCGATTTGCTGTGGAACACTCAAGGAATTGCTTCAGAAGAATTCGATCTCGTGTACGCGGTTAATGTGATGCATATCTCCAAGAATCTCTTGTTTAGCTTGAGTGAGGCCCGCTCGGCTTTGGCTACTGACGGTTGGCTGGTGATCAGCGAATGCGTGCGGCCTTACAATAATCAACCCATTTATCCGGAATTGATGTTTCAGATTCTGGACAGTTTCACAAACGTCGAGACAGATCCAGAAGTTCGCCCGAATCCGGGCTTTCTAACTGCGGAGCAGTGGCGCCGCGCTTTTTCGCACGCAGGCTTCAGGCAGACGAAAGTGGCCCCGGACATCGACCGGATTCGCGAGATTTATCCGCATTT
>QHNR01000036.1 GCA_003218475.1 Verrucomicrobiota bacterium
CTGGATTTGTTAGATCACGCCGCAAGCCTCTATGTGGCCGTTGCCAGTGGTCAGCAAAGTGGTGATCACAACCTGCTGGGACCCCAAGGGGTACCGCTGTGGCTGAATTATTTTCACAACGATAATTTAACTTACGCGGTGAACAATTGGGTGGGAGCCGTTCTCGCTGTTGACCACGTTTCCACTCGCAGCGCGCTGCGGATTTTAGAACTCGGCGCCGGCACCGGTAGCGCCAGCGAAATCTTGCTG
>QHNR01000038.1 GCA_003218475.1 Verrucomicrobiota bacterium
GGCGGTCGGCAGCAAGGCTGCTGCTGTACCCGGTCACGCTTTATTTTTTGATCACTGCACGTGCTGCACGTCGGATATCTTACCAATACTTGAAGCTCGTACGCGGCAGTTCAGCCCGCTGTTGGCATGTATTCCGCCATTTTCATTGCTTCGCCGCGACGATTCTGGATCGCGTTTATCTGCTGCGGGGTGAGTTCGAGCGCTTTCGAGTTACGGTCCATGGAAAGGAACTCTTGCAGCGCCAGATCGAAACTGGCAAAGGCAGCATCCTGTTAGGCTCGCACCTGGGCAGCTTTGAGGTATTACGCGCGTTAGGAGTAATGCAGCGAGGCTTTCCACTGAAGGTGTTGATGGACACCGTGCACAACCAAAACATTTCGCGCTTTTTTGACGCGCTTAATCCCAGGATTGCTGGAACGGTGATCGTACCCGATCGCCCGGATACCTTGATACGGGTCAAGGAGAGTTTAGACAGTGGTTACTTCGTCGGCATGTTGGGCGACCGCGTCTTCGGGGGCGAGAAGACAACTCAATGTCAATTCCTGGGTGTGCCAGCTACGTTCCCAGCAGGCCCGATCCTTCTTGCTGCCATGATGCGTTGCCCTGTTATCTTGTTTTTTGGCCTCTACCGTGGCGGGAACCGCTATGAAATTTATTTCGAACACTTCGCCGATGTAATCGTTTTGGAGCGGGATCGTCGCGCCGGGGAGACCCAACTCTGGATGCAACGCTACGCCGAGCGACTGGAGCATTATGCGCGTCTTGCGCCTCATAACTGGTTTAACTTTTACCGGTTTTGGGACTAACGAACAAAGAGAACTGACCACTAAACACACGAATCAACACGAAAAATTTCGCAGGTACAAAACACGGAACCTTTCGTATTTTTCGCGTGTTTCGTGGGCACTAAGTCGTTCGCGAATCGGGCTAGGCTCGCACAATGTCTGACCGTACAGCGATCAACAAAGCAGAAATTCGCACACTGATCCCCCACTCCGGTCTGATGTGTCTGTTAGACGAGGTCACGCAGTGGGATGACCAATCCATTGTGTGCATTACCAATACCCATCGTGATCCGGTTAACCCCTTGCGCCGCGAAGGACGCTTGTCAGCCCTGCATGCTTTCGAATACGGCGCACAAGCCGCGGCTGTGCATGGAGGATTGCGAGCCCGCTCGGCCGGTACAACTGCAGCTCCTGGTTATCTGGCCGCCTTGCGGGATGGACGGCTAAATGCAACACGATTGGATCACATCCATTTGTCCCTTCGGGTTTGCGCGACGCGCCTATTCGGCGATCGCGCCAACACGATGTATGAATTCCTTATTTCCGCCGCCAACGTTCTTGTAGCAGAGGGACGTATTATCATCTTGGAGCGCGCGTGATCACTGTTCCAGCATGCGCCGCGCAACGCGAACCCTAATGCGCTGAGGACAGCGCACGCTACAGCACGCACCAAAGGCTGTAGTGTCCGTTGTCCTCAGCGGAATCGGCAACCTACATCACAATGCCGCCATCGACGCACAGCACCTGGCCAGTGATGTAGCTCGCTTCTGGGGATGCAAGAAACGCCACTGCGCTCGCGATCTCATCGGGCGTGCCGGTTCTTCCCAGCGGGATCTTCGCGTGAATCGTATTCTTAACTTCGTCTGAAAGCCCGGCGGTCATGTCCGTGATAACAAACCCCGGCGCCACTGCGTTAACGGTGATATTGCGGCTAGCCAGCTCGCGCGCAAGCGACTTCGTAAGGCCGATCAAGCCTGCCTTGCTGGCCGCGTAATTTGTCTGGCCAGCATTCCCCATCAATCCAATGACTGAGCTGATGTTAATGATGCGCCCGCTGCGTTGTTTCGTCATGGCACGAACAACCGCGTGACTAAAACTGAACGCGCCACGCAAGTTTGTGTTGATGACCGCATCCCAATCTTCCAGCGACATCCGCATGGCAAGGGCATCGCGCGTTACACCCGCATTGTTAACAAGCACGTCGACCCTTTTAAAGTCCTCAAGAATTCGGGCACCGATTTTCTGAACGGCCGCATGATCTGCAACATCGACCGCGTAAGCCTTCCCCGCATCCGCTCGAAGACCGTTAATTTCGTCCGCGACCGTCCTTACGTTTTCTTCCGTTCGGCTCACACACGCTACGTGCGCGCCCTCATTCGCGAAGCGTAACGCAATAGCGCGTCCAATCCCGCGTCCCGCCCCCGTGACGATTGCCACTTGACCTTCAAATCTCATATCATGCGTATCCAACCTGAAGAATAGCGAGGTATGCTTGGAGTGCCACTGCCTGCCCTGAGCAAAGAGCTGTTATAGAACCACTCCGTAGCGGCGCTGGCGGCGCCCAAATTCTTCCACGGCCGCGACCAGATCCTTTTTAGTAAAGTCGGGCCACAGCTTTGGGGTGATGTACATCTCAGTGTAGGAAGTCTGCCAAAGCAGGAAGTTAGACAGGCGCATTTCGCCGGAAGTGCGAATAAGGAGATCTGGGTCGGGATAGTAGCGGGTGTAAAGATGTTTGCTGAACATCTCTACGTCAATCATTGCCCTGTCGATGTGACCAAGTTCAATCGCGCGAAGCAAACTTTTGATGCCGTCAATGATTTCCAGCCGGCCGCCGTAGCTCAAGGCCAGGATAAGGGTGAGACCGGTGTTGCCAGCAGTTTGCTCGATGGTTTTGTGGAGTTGTTGCTGCGAACTCGCGGGCAAATCAGTCAATCGCCCAATTGCCTGAAGACGCACATTTTTCTCGATCAATTCCGGCGTCTTCTCCCTCAAAAATTTTTCCAGCAAACGCATCAGCGCAATGACCTCGGTTTTTGGACGCTGCCAGTTTTCAGCGGAGAAAGCGTAAAGCGTAAGGTATTCCACTTTCAATTCGCCACAGCCTTCCACACATTCTCGAACCGCCTGCGCGCCGGCTTCGTGGCCCTTGATGCGCGGCAGGCCGCGCCCTTTTGCCCACCGGCCATTGCCATCCATGATAATCGCGATGTGGCGGGGAACGTTTTTGCTGCTCGCAGGCATCGTTGCAGGCCTAACTTCGGGAATTTAGCGTTCTCAAGCAAACGTTGGCCACGGAAATCCCAAATGACGAAATCCGAATGACGAGACTCGAAGGAATGACGAATGATCAAATGACGAAGGAGTCCTTACTGCGTTTCCTCGTCATTCGTGCTTTGTGCTTATTTCGTCATTCGACATTCGTGCTTCGTCATTTCGTCCTGGCAGAATGCGTTTGGATACTCGGCCTTCGCACGGTCGGCCAATGCACAAGCATCGATCACAAGACGATTGTCTCACCGCGTGCCGGCCCGACGCTGACCATAGTCAATTGTGCTCCGGTTAATTTGGAGATGTATTTGACGTATTTCCTCGCTGCCGAAGGAAGCTGTGAAAACTTTCTCGCAGAACGAGTGGGTGTGTTCCAGCCGCGCATCTCCTCATAGATCGGCTCGCAATTGGCCAGTTGGCTGGCGTCGCATGGTGGAACATCCAGAGGCTTTCCGTTTAGCCGATAACGAACACAAACTCGAATCGGATCGACATGATCAAGGCCGTCAAGGTTGGTGATTGCCAGTTCGTCAATGCCATTGATCATCCCTGCATAACGAGTAGCGACGGCGTCGAACCAGCCGCAGCGGCGCTTGCGCCCCGTTGTCGCACCAAACTCGCGTCCCAGGCTATGAAGCATTTGCGTCAATTGCGCGTCTTCAGTGGGCAACGCTCCCTCGCCAACCCGCGTGGAGTACGCCTTCATCACGCCCACCACGCGGTCCATTCGATGGGGTGGCACACCAGTACCCGTGCATGCGCCGCCCGCTGTTGTGTTTGAAGAAGTCACATACGGATACGTGCCATGGTCGATATCGAGGAATGTTCCCTGCGCGCCTTCAAACAGGATCTTTTTTCCGCGCTCAATTGCGCGGTGAAGATACACCACGGTATTGGCCACGAATGGACGCAAGTTTTCGCCGGCTGCCAGATAACTTTCGTTTACTTCCCGAAAACTGATCGGCTTCGCACCGAGGGCCTGAAGGATTCTGTTGTTCTCAATCAGCTTGGCCTGCAGCTTCTTTGAGAACACAATCGGCTGCATCAAATCGGACATGCGCAGGCCAGTGCGCGCCGCCTTGTCGCCATAGGCTGGGCCGATCCCACGCTTGGTGGTTCCAATGCGGCCCCGGCGCAATTCGCGTTGCTCGTCGAGCATACGGTGGTAAGGCAAGACCAGATGAGCGCAATCGCTAATGAGCAAGTTCTTATTGATTTTAACTCCCAATTTGCGCAAACCATCGATCTCGGCGAGCAGCGCGATCGGATCGACAACAACCCCATTTCCAATCACGCAAACTTTGCCGCGTCGGAGGATTCCGGACGGAATTAAATGCAGAACGTACTTCACGCGGCGATAGATCACCGTGTGCCCGGCATTGTTGCCGCCCTGACTGCGGACGACAATGTCGGCCTGGGCAGTAAGCACGTCGATGATCTTGCCCTTGCCCTCGTCGCCCCACTGCATCCCAATTAAAATTGTATTCGCCATTGAATTAGATACGGGCAAAAAATTTCCCAGCACTTTGCTAGCAAGGTGCTGGGCTTGCCTACAGATGATAAGTTAGCAACGGTTTCGAGCAAGTCTGTATTTAGCCTGTTAGAATGCGAGCGTCCGAATGCTGGCCGGCAACATGCCGGCCATAACGGGCAGAATGCCCGCGCTCCCCCGACTCTCCGGCGTGCATTTCTTCAGATTAGACCAACTGCGTACGAAGGGGAGCGCGAGCATGTTGCTCGCTTAGGCCCGCGTGCTGTCGGCCTCTCTCTCGCTTGTGCGGCGATCGTCGCCGATCACGGCGCAGGAGTTTGCGCTTTTGCCGAAGGAGTTGCACTTGGCTCCTGTCTCCCGGATTCGATCATCGTCGGCCGAATCGCGCCCATTGCCTCAGGTTTTGTAGTCCGTAGACTTGGCCGAGGCGGCACGCTCGTTTGTCCGGAGCGAGGTTCTTTTTTGAGCGGATTGGGGGTTGCGAAAACAGTCGGCAATTCCGCGGCACTGGGCTCCGAATCAGATCCGCCCGTTCTAGCCGGTTGTGGAGAACTTCGGTTTTCTAACCGCTCGGCAGCAAGCGCTCCCGCCATTCGCATTTGCTCGGCCGTCAGCCCTGTAGAACCGGATTTCTTCTCGGGCGACTTAGATTTGGTTAGTGCCGGGGTTGGCGATTCGGATGGCGTCTGCGCAGAAGACGGCGATGCTTGTTTGGGAGCCTCTGGTTTCTTTTCGCGACCAACGATCACCTCCTGCGCATGGGCCTGTCCGAGAAGAACAAGGCTGCAGATTAGCGCGCTGAAAAATGCCTTCAGCATGAAGAGCCGTGATAAACAACTACGCCCCATTGCCAAGCCCTCATGACAAGACGTTGCCGAGTCTAACCAGTTGGCCGCGTGACTTGGATCACCGGCAACGGAAACCGCAGCCGCAATTCGTTTTCCAGATAGATCTCCACGTGATGCAATCCGTATTGCTGAAACTGTATCCCGCCAAAATAATGGACGTTGGTTGCGTGGCCTTCCATCTCCTTTAAGACGAACTCAACTTCGGCTTGTCCGATAACCTGCTGTTCATCTACGCCGACAATCCGGGACTTTTGCCGAAACTTGCCCGCGCCGCTGCACCAACGCGTCCAGATACAGAGCCGCATATAATTGATCGGCAGCGACGGCGCCGGGATCACACTGAGCACGCCCACGAGCGTTTGCATGCCGTTGATTTCGCAGCGGACATCCTCGCAAATAACCGCGCTTTGGAGATCGGGGAGAATGACGTCGGTTTCCATCGGTAATCAATCACATCATGCCGCGCGCGAGCAGCGTCAACAACCCAATGCCGAGCACAATCCTGTAAACAGCAAACGGCACAAACCCGCGTGCACGCACCCAATTCATAAACCAGGCGACCACCACCAGCGCTACGAAAAATGAAACGACAAATCCGAGTACGAGCACGATCCATTGATGAGCATTCATCGTCAGCGGTGCAATATCTGCTTCGTGATGACGCGGCATCACGGTCTTTAGAAAATCAAACCCCGTAGCCACGAGCATCGTCGGCATCGATAAGAAAAACGAAAATTCGAGCGCGGCCGGACGCGACAAACCTGCGACTTGCCCAGCGGCGATAGTGGACATCGAGCGGGAAGTGCCTGGGAAAACTGCGGAAAGAATTTGGGCCGCGCCAATCCAGATCGCCTGGGGCAGCGTCATTTCCTCCATGTCCATGGTGCGCGGCCGTGTGAAAACGACGTCAACCACCCACATGACGATTCCGCCGATGAGAAGCGCCAGGGCCATCACCCAGAGATTCTCCAGGTTTTTCCCAATCTGTTTTGTCAAGAGCCACGCTGGAACCGCGGTCACGACAAACGCTATTAACGTCAGACTCAATGGATGGGTTAAAATCGTGCGGTTGCCACGTTCGCCTTTCGGGAAAGTGTGAAGAAACTGCAAGATCCGATGCCAAAAATAAACAGGCAGCGCCAGGATCGCACCGAGCTGAATCACGATCGTGTACATCTTCCAGAAGCCATCGTGAAGATCGATGTGCAGCAGCGCTTCGCAGATCCGCAAATGCGCGGTGGAGCTTACAGGGAGAAATTCGGTTAGCCCTTCAACGACGCCGAGAAAGATTGATAGTAAGTATTCGTACATTCGTTTTAAGCCTTAAAACGCTGAAGAACCGCTCTCAATTCTCGTTTCTTACTTCTTGCTTCTCACTTCTAACTTGCTCACAACGCCTCGGTTCCCCGTTCACCGGTTCGGATACGCACCGCTTCTTCCACCTCGGTTACAAAGATTTTGCCATCGCCGATTTTTCCCGTCTTGGCCGCGCCCAGAATGGCTTCCACCGCTCGCTGCGCGCGATCGTCCGCAATCACGATCTCGAATTTCGTTTTCGGAAGGAAATCCACCGTGTACTCGGTGCCACGATAAATTTCACTGTGCCCTTTCTGGCGGCCAAATCCTTTTACTTCACTCAAAGTCATTCCTTCTACGCCTGCCGCCATTAATGCTTCTTTCACCGGCTCGGTCTTAAATGGTTTGATGATCGCCTCGATTTTCTTCACCGCGCCAAATTAAAACCGCCTGCCTTCCAAATGGCAAGCAGACCTTCCGAGGATCCGAACGCGCCACGCTCGAAGCACGCGCTCATGAGCATCACACCTTGCGGCCGAATTTCTTCTCCAACTCAGCAAGCGAAATCTGGATCATGGTCGGCCGTCCATGCGGGCAGCAGTAAGGCAAATCGCAGTCGAGCAAATCGCGGATCAGTTTTTCCACTTCAGGGTAACGCAACGGATCGTTGGCTTTGACAGCGTGCCTGCAAACACTCTTGGCGATCATCTCTTCTCCCAAACGCATCGCTGAAGCGCTGTTGCCGGCGCTCTTGAGATCATCAATCACTTTGCGCATGAATTGCGCCGGATCTGACACATTCAAAAAACTGGGGACACTATCGATTTTGAACGTGTCTGGTCCGAAACTCTCAATCCCGATTCCCATTTTTTGCAGGATCGATAGGTTGCGCTCGATCCAGTCTGCATCTCGCGGCGGCACATCGAAGGTCTGCGGCAGAAGCAGCTTTTGCGTTGGGACCCCGTACTCTTCCATTCTTCGCCGCAACTCTTCGAACAGGATGCGCTCGTGTGCCGCGTGCTGGTCTACCAGCACGAGCCCGTCCGCATTTTCCATCAGAACGTAAAGCTTGCTCAGGACACCAATGATGTTGAATTGGTGCTGATTACTATCGCGTTTGGCTGGAGCGCGCCCTGGAGGTTTATCAGGCTGAACAGACTCGCCGGGGACAACAGCCCGGGCTCTCGTAACTCCAGCTATAACATGGTACGTTGCTTCCGGAGTAAGATGTGGTAATGCGCGATGTGATTCCTCCGGAACAGATACCCCAGGCCGCAGCATCAGATCAGGAGCTGCTTTTCCAGCAACAGTGGCCTGCGAACTGATTGGCGCCCGGAATTTTTCCTGCCATTCCGCCCGGCGACCTTGCAAGGTCTCTTGAATGCAGCGAACAATCTCTTCGCGAACTCCATTCGGATCGCGAAAGCGTACTTCGCGTTTTGCCGGGTGAACATTTACATCAACAGTCGCTGGATCCAGCTCCAGAAAGAGGAACGTGACCGGATATTGCCCTTTCATGAGAGCGGTATGGTAACCTTCACGCACAGCGGCAGTGATAAGGCTGCTTTCGATCGCTCGGCCGTTTACAAAGATGAGTTGTTGCGCCTTTGTTTGGCGACTCAGACCTGCCTGCCCAATAAAGCCACTGATTCTACTTTTCCGCGAGGGAGTGCTGTTTACCTCAACAAGACGCTCTAGTAACTCGGTACCATATAAGTCACGGATTCGATCACCAAGTGTTGCCGCACTCGGTAACCGGAATAACACCCGATCGTCTCGCAGCAATGAGAAAGCTATCTGAGGATGACCGATCGCTTGTAAATGAATCTGATGCTCTATGTTGCGGCTTTCGGTGTTTTCGGAACGAAGAAATTTCCGGCGCGCAGGCAGATTGTAAAAAAGCGAGCGCACCTCGACCTGCGTTCCAGGGGCTTCACCTCCGTCGCGCGCGACTTCGAGCTTGCCGCCATTGATAATGATTTCGGTTCCGGCAATCGCGTCAGTCTCACGTGTCGTCAGGCGAAATCGGGACACACTGGCAATGCTAGGCAGCGCTTCGCCCCGAAATCCCAGCGTAGCGACTGCTTGGAGATCCGCAGCAGATCGGATCTTGCTGGTCGCATGTCGCTCCAGCGAAAGCAGCGCATCATCCCGGTCCATTCCGCAGCCGTCATCGATTACGCGAACCAGTGAAATTCCTCCGCGTCGAATGATGATGTCGATTTTCTCCGCGCCGGCGTCGAGGCTATTTTCGATCAATTCTTTCACCACTGACGCGGGGCGCTCCACCACTTCACCGGCCGCCACCTGGCTGGCCACGATCTCAGGCAACAATCGAATCCGACCCATTTTGTATAGCAGATTGTAGATTCCAGATTGCCGATTGCGAAGAAAAACAAAGGGTAGCGATGCCGCGCTACGGCCGCCATATTCAAGAAACGACGGCTTGGGCCCCCGTCGATCTCAATTTGATGGCTGGGAAGCCGTCACTCCTTGAGGAGCAACCACGCAGCGCGACATCTTTGACTTGGGTGCGCCGTAGCCGTATTTTTTGAACATGATTAACGTGACGGACAGTGCTGTTCGACAACTCCAGAATTTGCTTTCACGGCGAGCGGAAAATTCGCGAAAAGGTCTGCGGGTGCAGGTCGCGAAAGGCGGCTGTTCTGGCCTGCATTATGAGATGGCGCTCGACGAGAGAAAGGACGGCGACGCAGTGGTGGAACGCGATGGGATGCAATTTTTTATCGATGGCGAGAGCGTCCCTCACTTGCGCGGCGCGACCCTGGATTTTACGGATGGTTTGACCGGCTCCGGTTTTCGGGTCGTTAATCCAAACGCATCGCGCACCTGCGGATGCGGTTCGTCGTTTGAAACGACGCAATCAGGTTGAAACTGCGGAATCTTCGCGCACTGGACTGATGGACTATGGCACTCCCCCATACGATCCGTACGACGAGCGGTATACCCGTCCACGCCGGCGCATTAATTATTTTGCGTGGACGGTTGTCATTTTGCTTTTGACAGGCTTCGCGCTGGCAGCATGGCTCGGCAGTTTTTATATTTTCGATCAACCGGAGCGCCCAGACAGCTACCGGATTTTACAAAGGCTGCACAAAATTGAGCCGCCGAAACGATTTGAGCTGACCGCTGCGCCGGCGGGCGAGTTTCTAAACCCACCGCAGCTCTATGAGCGCTATGTGGGGATGGGCGCCGCAGAGCTTGCCCGGGCGAATGCTGAATTGGCACGCAATTACATCCGAAATTATCAGCAGGTCCGCGGCCTGGTGCCGTACGTCGTTGGCAGGTACACAATTATCGCTACGCGGCAGCTTGACCCCGGGGATGTGTTTACCTCCGGCATGGTGGCCCTGACCTACGCCGTCGATAACGGCGAGGTGCTCATGGAACATCTTTACCCGGCGAGCCCTGAAGCCCTGCCACTTATGAAACAGACGCTCACCGTCGGGTTGGAAATCAAGCTGGAACGCACACACGACATTTCTGCGGTGATTCACGCGGAACGATTGGTTGATGGCCGCATCATGGTCACGGCTGTCCCTTTGCTTTACGGAAGTTATACCGTCACACGCGGTCTGGGGACATTTCGTCTTGAGCCACCACTTACTCTCAACCTGGCCGGAGGCTGGCCTTTGTTTAAGTCACAGGGACGTACTGCTATTGAGCAACGCTACGCGGAGTATCGCCAAAAGGCCGCAGCAGCACAAGGCGGCGGTCCGATCGCCATACCTGGCCTGACGCCGAGCGCAACACCACCGCCCGCGCAGAATGAATTGGTGCGCATCGAACAAGCCCGACCCGTCCAAGCATTTTCCCCGCCGCCTCTGTTGGCAAAGAACAACAAACTGGCGAAACCAACGCCATTGCCAAAAGGTAGGAAAGGGAAGAAACAAAAGCTCGAGTCTCCGCCACCGGCAGCGACTCCTGCGCAGCCAGTAGTCGCGCAGAAACCAAGCGCGCCAAGTCCGACACCCATTACGGTTGCGTCCGCGCGCACGCCGCCTCCAAACTTTTCTGCTGTTACACCTGCGCCACCGCCAAAAGCTCTCGGAGTTGGGACTCAACCAGTGGCCCAGGCTCCAGCTGTTCCAACCACCACGCCAGTGCCCGTTCTGCCCGCCCAGCCGGCCCCGGTCGATACTGCAAACGTAGCTCTGGCTTCAAACGCGGGTGGCGGTAGTTGGAAAACATTTCCGCCTGGTAAAATGCCGCTTGGCCGGCTTATCGGGACTGGCGATCTGCGTGATGTCGCTGACCACGGACTCGCAGGCGAACGCGTTTATTTGAAGGGACAATTCGTGGTGAACTTTTCCGACGCGAACAAGGCTGTGCTGCGCCCGCGCGCGAAACTAACAGACAAAGTGCTGCACTTCGGCAGTGGTTCATCCACGCGAATCATTGTGGAATTCCCGGGTGGCTACGCTCCCCCGCCGCAAGGAGCGGTGGTAAACAGGGACGAGTTGCGGCCTTACGAGATTACCGAAGTGCGCAAACAGGAAGACGGACAGCTTAACGTGTTTGTGCGCGAAATCATGCAGTCGAATTAGCTGCATGGTAGGGATAGACCACTGGCCGTCCACTCATCCAGGCATCTGTTTAGCGCTAAAGGCGCTCTCTCACTTCTAGCCTGGGGTGTCGCCCCAGGAATCTGATTGCTCAAGCAACCGAGCGCTGAAGGCGCGAGTCAGTTCGGGGCCCGTTCTGGATCCCAGACATGCCGCTCCGTTGAAATCAATGCAGGCTCGGGCCAGCAGACAATAATAAAACAAAATGACACCAGAATTGAATTGCGCTTTCAGCGCTGACGTTTGTGGCTGCGATTAATCCTGGAGCTCCGCCCCGGGCTGATGATGGATGCTGCGCCTTTGGCGCTAAACACAGAAGATAGCTTGCGTGATCTCTTTGTGCCGAAATGGAGTTTCGTCTTCAGGTTTGAATTCGAGCACCTCTTATCTGTGTAAATCCGTGTTAATCTGTGGCCGCTTCTTCTACTCATTCCGCGATCGAAGAATAACTTTGCCGTCGCGTACCTCAATACTGCCGACGTTGAGATCGTTCCGGTAATCAGTGACATAGTCTCGTAATCGCCTTGAGCGATATTTCCAATTCAAAAGATCACTCGGTACCTGCTCCCCGTTCACAATGAGCCGGCTCAACTGCGGATTCTCCAATGATTCCGCGTCCTTAAATTCGACTGTGATGTCGCCGTTAAAATAATAGCCTCGGCGGCCGATAAGTTCTCCAAACGGAATACTCGCCTGGAACCGGACTTGGCTGCCATCGATCGATACAAAGACCTTGCCACGTATATCCCGATTAGTGACGATCAACGTGTTAATGTCGTCCGCTGTCAGCTCGATCTCGGCCCGCTGACCTGCGCGCGTTTTCTGTTCGAAATCCTGCCAACGTTCCCGGATACTTTGAACTTGATTGTCCGAAGCGTTGAATTCAGGCACGGGCACCGGCGCTTCCGCGATCGAATGCGTTTTCGCCAGCCAATAAATACCGTGCACTATTGCCGAGTGCCGTTGAAAACCCCAATACATGCCGGCAAGACAAGCGATCGCCAGTACGATCCCGAACACCAAAAGAATAAGACAGCCTCGCGCGAAGCAGCCCAATCCTTGCCTTCGCGGCGGCGGCTCGACCCAGGTGTTCATGGAACGGGACTACTCGTGAGTGACCTGTTACAAGCAAATCCCTGGGCTTGTCACGAGCCCGATTTGCCGATCACTGTTCACAGATCACCGATCACGATTCGTGTCCGCCATCTTCGCTTGCGCCTCCATCAGTTTGTCGTAAAGCGCGCGTAACCCTTCCGAGAGCGTGCGTGCGCCGGCAATGATCGGCATGAAATTAGTGTCACCGCTCCATCGCGGGACGACGTGGATATGTAAATGATCGGGCACACCTGCGCCCGCGCATTCGCCAATATTCATACCAATGTTGAACCCCTGCGCCTTCGTCGCGGCGCGCAAAAGCGCTTGCGCATGCACGACTAAACTCCAAAGCTCAACGATTTCATTGTCACCGAGCGTCGAAAACTCCGCTGTTTTGCGATACGGCACAGCCATGAGATGACCGACCGCATACGGATACCGATTCATCATCAGGAAGGCATTCTTTCGCCGCGCGATCACAAAATGCGCAGCGTCATCGCTCGCTCGAGCAGCCGTTTCGAGAAAATCCCGGTCGCGCGGTTCCTTTTCGAAATACTCGACCCGCCACGGAGCCCAGAGCGTCTCCAATTCTTTCTTCGGAAATTCTTCCATCGATGTTCAGAATTCGTTTTTCTGTAGGGGAAGCTGACAGCTTCCCTTTCAGTGAGAGTAAGTTTACGCGCCGCAAAGTCGAGCCACCATTTCTCCGCCTCGTCTTGCTTGGCTGCCGTAGCCTTGGCGCAGTGCGGGTCATTCCGAGCGGAGTCGCCCGCCAAGCCATAGCTTTATGCGAAGGCTGGAGGAATCTCTGAATACGTTCTTTCTCTTTGTCCGAGCATAGCGAGCTGTGTCATCAGGTCGTTTCGGCTTGTCCGCCTCTGCGCCAGAATGCAAAATATACCCCACCATATGGAGGTAACATTATGCGACCCGCTGTTTTCATAATTCTGGTTGGCTACATGTCCCTTGTGAGCGGCTGGCTCTTCGCGGGTGCTCAGCCGGTAGCCGAAGACGAACTCACCAAACTCAAACGTGAGTACGCCGACGTTTTAGCCCTGCAGGGCACTTCGAAACGCGAGATTTTGGCTATCGCCAGAATTTTGCGGGCGAACCCCGAGATCGCAATCGATCGTACGGTAGCGAGTGGTGAATACTGTTTCAACAGCGGCCATGGTACCATGGTTCACTTCGCTACCCAGCCGGAGCGCACGCAAGAAGACGTTCTCTACGAGTTCGACGCCTCTGGGCTGATCGCGGCAGGCTTGGACCCAGCGCATATGAAACAGCTGCCTGAACGAGGTCAAATGACGCCCGGAGTGTGGTATTTCCTTCCAAAGGGGCAGCAAGATCCGCATCACGGCCATGCGATGGGCGGCCCCACAATAGCCATTGCTATTAACCTCAACTGAATCGCAGAGCGGGTTAGCATGCGGGTGCAGTGGACTCGCCGCATGCATCCCAAAGTCGAGTCGGCATTTCCCGTTTGGTCGAAAAGCATTCGGATGAATTGACCGCGGATGACGCGGATATCACGGATGGGATCCGTCCTTCGGCGGACTAGATCGTGCACCTGCCGCCATTAAACTGGCAGCGGGTTCCCTCGATGTGAGGACAACTCAGTGTTTAAATGACACTTATTCATAAGTGCGGGCGAGCTTAACCACTTGCCCGCACTCTTTACATGTCATATGTCATCTAAACGATGCAGCGAACCCAGCACTTTGTTATAGCTTCCCAGCAATGCACCGCGTTCTCTTCAAAGTGGTGGGTCGCTGACCTTATGTCTCGTTAGGCGGTTGCCCAGCCATCGAGCCTTTACTGAAGTCAAAACTAAGCCTCATCCAAAGACCTAAAAATGGAAAGAACTAGATGGAACGCGTTGTCCTCTGGCGCGCCGGAGTAATACGAAGGCGCCTCAGCGCGTTGGAAAAAGAACGCGGAGGAAGGGTCAGAGCTTGTTTTCGACACTGTGTCGCTAGCTACAAGAACCGGCTGCGGAGACAACAAGAAAATTTGGACTGACTGTCGATAGTAAGCTCCGACCGCATGCCTCACCACGACACTACACTTATCCTCGAGGCGGAGAAATCAGAGGGATGATTTCGCGCTTGTTTCGACGGTAAACGCGAAAGTCCTCCGCGTCCACAGTGATGACACTGTGTTTTGGATATATCTCGCTCATCCGGATCAGACACAGGTCTGCCAGGTCCGGCTTCCGATCTTTGTATCTTGCTGCCAGGGCAGGCAATTGTGGAAGATGATCGTTACAGTCAAACGACAGAGCTACCAGGCCGTCAGCGATCATTTCCAGAACCAGTCCGACATCTTGAAGATGAAACGCCGTTTCTGCTAGCACGGATTCGCAGGTCAGCAACGGCTCAGTGACCTGCTCGGCCAAACTCAGGGCCCATTCGTGATAGATGTCCCGCCTTGCCCCAAATGCGACCAGAAACCCCGTATCCGCGATGCCTTTCACTCTTTCGAGAATCCCTTGCGCATGGAAAGATCGCGCGGGCCGTTCCGAATTCTGCCCGCCAGCCGCATGAATTTCTTCGAATTAGTGTCTTGCGATCGTGCACACTCCAGGTGTTGCCGCACAAACTCGCCTTGCGAAATTCCCGTGCGCGCCGACGCATTCTCAATCCACGTGGCCAGGTTCTTTGGCAGCCGAATCGTCAATGTATGACCCATATGGCAGAAATGTATTCACAAACTAGTCTGGTCAAGCGGCCTCAAAGTAGCAACTTTAGTGAGCGGCCTCCGGATTGTTACTAGCAGCGTGAAGCGGAAACGGATCTTTCCTAATTGCGCGCGCCTGACTCTATCGGCACGCTTCTCGGCGCGAAATGAATCCGGACAAGCTTTTTGATTATCTGGAGGGCAGGCTGCCCGCCGGTGAGCGCGCTGCTTTGGAGGAGCGATTGATCTCGGACAAACAATTGCAGCGCGAGCTAGCGGTGGCGCGACAGATTCACGCGGGAATGCACGGCGATTCTCGCGAAGTGCTGTTGGCACCATAACCAGATGTCACTGAGCAAGGCCGTAAAATGGCGCTTCGCGTAGGCGTCGCGTTCATCATTCTCATGGCTGTGAATGTGGGATTCGGTCTCTGGCTAATCGTCAGACACGAAACCCGGAACCCAAATCGCGCGCTGCTTGAAACCCAGATGCGGCAGCAGATCGCGAAATCGCTGGAGCACGCCGCGGCGACCCTTACGCCAGCCCCGTTGGGCGTGAGCGAAATCACAGTCCCGGCTGCCGCCGGCAAACTGGATACCGTCGCAAACGAAGTAGTCACGATTGCTTCCCGACTCGGCGGCTCCGCGACAAAAGGTCTTCAGGATCGTGATCGGGTCAGTCTGCTTGTTGACGTTCCATCCAATCGGGAACAGGAATTTCGTGCGGCGATCGCGTCCATTGGGCGGGAAGGGCCGGGAGCATCCGCCTTCGTCAAGCAGCCTTCGCCTAACGCTACGGCGGGTTCCCAGACTACGGCGGACAAGTCGACCCCGGCTACAGCAGAGAAGAAGAGCTTTGTTGTGCAAATCGTCGAGCAATCGTCAAAGTCGCATTGACCTGCATCTAGGTGCTTGCCACTGATTCGCCTCTCCCCTTTTTGGAAGGGGAGAGGATTGAGGGTGAGGGGTTTTCGACATAGGGTAAGCATGCAAAACGCGAACCCTCACCCTACCCTCTCCCTTCAAAAGGGAGAGGCGACGGCCTGCAAGCTATGCTTTCGCGGTTTAATCGCCGCAATATCACAGCAAACTACATAATGATCGCGGTCACGTTTGCGTTGCCTGCGGAAAGCTCGGAATTTTTGAGCCGACTTCGGAATTCATCTCGTGCTGATCGCAATGACATCACGACAATTCGCGGCGAAATCGGTGACCGCGAAATTGAAGTCCTTCATACTGGAGTGGGAGAAAAAGTTTGCAGGCAACAGTTGGGAAAATTTCTCGAGAATCAGCAATTCGATTTCTTGATCAGCACTGGATTTGCAGGCGCCCTCAATGATGAAATGCAGGTCGGCGATCTTTTGCTGGCGAAAAATTTTTCGACGATTGATCTCAACGAGAAGCGCTCATCCTTTTCAAGATTGCCAATTCACATGGCGGATCTGTTTACTGCGCCATCGTTGATCGATTCCAGTGATGAGCGAATTGAAATTGCACGCACATCGGGCGCAGCTGCGGTGGACATGGAGACGGAATTCATTGCGCGCGCGTGCGCTACGCATGGAATTCCGCTGCTCTCGTTGCGTGTCATTACCGACACGCCACGCGAACCGTTCCCTAGTCCAGGACACGTTCTGTTCGACATCGCCAAACAAAGAACCGATCTCCCGAAATTGGCGGCATTCTTTCTTGCGCATCCAAATCGCATTCCGCGCCTCGCACAGTTCTCAAGGAGGATTGCGCTCGCAAGAAAGACGTTGGCGGACGCCCTTGTCGCGATTGTGCGCGCGCTGTAGCCGGGGACGCTGACCCCGGCAGCCGTGATCACCGATCACGGCTACAGTTTAGCCGGTCCAGCAAGACGTCTCGTTAACACTGGGCTTTAGACCGGTGGTTACGGCAATCTCCATAAAGCAGCCGTGTCAACGGCTTTCCTCTCTAACAGCTAAGTTACAGAAAGCGAAAGCTCTGTAGCGTGCGCTGTCCTCAGCGCATCGATTTCCCGGCGTGGCAATCCTGTGTTCTCCGCTGAGGACAGCTGACGCTACGGCACATTTTGTCACGCTGGGATAACTCATAATAGCGCAAGCCGTTAAAACGGCTGGTGTCATCCCTGGCAGATCACCGGCCTGAAGGCCGGTGTTAATTACAGATTAGTTTGGGAGAATGTGTTACATGACTCCATATTATGCGGGAGCTGACCCCGGGGGTGTCTTGTCCGCCGTAGCCTTGGCGAAGGGTGGATGACCACGGCAGCCGCGATCACCCCGACGAGTCGGGGCTACAGTTTTGCTGGTTCAATGTGCACCAGGACATCCGCGACGCGCGAGTCGCCTTGCTGGATCGCACTTTTTACGCGATGCGCAATCGCGTGGCCTTCATGCACGGACATCTTGCCATCCACTCCAACGTGGAGATCGACATAAAAATCGAGGCCCATTTTTCGGGCCCGGCATTTCTCAACCTCAACGACGCCCGGAACGGATCTGGCAGCCTGGCAAATGGATCTGACGAATTTAGCGCGCGGCGCGGTGTCCATGATCTCGTAAAACGCGGGGCGCAAAAGCCTGACGCCATTTGTCGCGATGACGGCGCAGGCGAAAAGCGCTGCCCAATCGTCCGCACTTTGCCAGCGCTTGCCGCCAATCAACGCTACGGAAATGCCAATAAACGCGGCGGCCGACGTAAGCGCGTCGCTGCGGTGATGCCAGGCATCGGTTTGCACGGCCGTGCTCTCCACGTCGCGGCCGATCCGGTTGACGTAACGGAACAAAAATTCCTTTACCACGATTACCACTATCAATATTCCGAGCGTGTAAGGAGCCGGACCATGGTGCGGCAGAAAAATTTCGCGCACACTTTGAATGGCAAGACCAACTGCGGCGGCCAATACCCCAACTGCAACAATGACAGCCGCGATCGGCTCGGCTTTGCCGTGACCGTAGGGGTGAGTTGCGTCAGGCGGGCGCGAAGCAACCTTCAGTCCTCCCCAGATGACAAACGAGCTACCGACGTCGAGCGCGGACTCAATGCCGTCAGCAATCAAGACATAGGCGTGGCCAAAGAACCCGCCGAGAATCTTTGCCATCGCGAAAATTAAGTTGACGATCATTCCGAAGAGGGCGACGCGCGCGCCAATTTGCCAGACGGACCGACTCGTCTCGCCTCGCTCTAAGCGGGTTTGCAGACTGCCTGCGGAAGCGTGAGGATGCTGGGACGGCGCCATCGATGAGCAAAAATATACTCGCAGCAGTTTACGAAAGACACGGAAATCCGGCAGACGTGTTGCATGTCGAGTCGCCGCCATGGCCGACGCCAGCCGCAGGCGAAGCCGTTGTGAAAGTGCACGCGGCGCCGATCAACCCGGCTGACTTAAATCAGATTGAAGGGAAATATCCGATTCGAGCACACCTCCCGGCAACGCCGGGGTTCGAAGGGGCGGGAGTGGTTATCGATATTGGCGCGAACGTCACGAACATTGCCCCAGGCACGCTGGTGATTTTGCCGCACAACGTCGGCACGTGGCGCGACGCCGTTGCAGTAAAAGCTGATGAACTGGTTAGCGTGCCCGCCGGGATCGAACCCGTATATGCGGCGATGTTGAAAATCAACCCGATGACAGCGTGGCGTTTGCTGCACGATTATGTTGATCTTGAAAAAGGAAATTGGCTCATCCAAAACGCCGCGAATTCAGCCGCCGGTCGCGCGGTGATTCAGATCGCGCACGAGTTGGGCTACAAAACCGTGAACGTCGTCCGGCGCGCCGAATTAATTGACGAATTGCACGCGGAAGGCGGCGATGTCGTTCTTGTCGATGGGGAAAATCTTCGCGACCAAGTGAAAGCTGCGACGAGCGGGGCGCCGATTCGCCTGGGACTAAATGCCGTCGGCGGAGAGAGCGCGCTGCGTCTGGCAAATTGCCTCGCGCCTGGATCAACCTTGGTCACTTTCGGCGCGATGAGTTTGCAGCCGCTGAAAATTCCGAACGGTCTGCTTATTTTCAAAGACCTGCGTTTCCGCGGCATCTGGATCAATAAGTGGTACGACAATGCGACAATGCAGGAGCGAATGGACGCGTTCCGTCCGTTGTTCGAAATGGCAAAACGCGGCTTGCTGAAAACAAAAGTCGAAAAAGCTTATACGCTGAGCGAAGCGAAAGCGGCCGTCACTCATGCTGGGCAAGGCAAACGCAGTGGCAAAATCATTTTTGAATTCGGCGAGTGAGGTACGCTCCGCCCAACCCCTCAATGAAGCTTGACAGGTCCTTTCAATCAGGCCATCATAGCCCGAATGAGGGCGGCGAACATCACAGAGGCTAAAAATAATCTGAGCAAGCTGATCAAAAAAGTGCGGCACGGCGAATCGGTGCTCATTCTCGATCGGAGCATTCCGGTTGCGCGTCTGGAGCCATTGCCACTGGGAAGCAGCGAAGCAGATGAAGCTCGGCTGGCGGAACTGGAACGGCAGGGCCTGTTAAAGCGCGGCAAGGGCAAGTTGCCAAAGGATTTTTGGACGCGGCCCCGACCACAGCTCAAGGGAAGCGCCGTTGATGCACTGCTCCAGGAACGAAAAGAAGCGCGATGGTGACCTATTGGGACGCCTCCGCGCTGGTTCCGCTCGTGGTCAGGGAAGCAACGACTGAACTCTACACGAAAATCGCGAAACAAACGCAAATTGTCACGTGGTGGGGAAGCTACCTCGAGTGCACATCTGCAATTGCGCGACTTGCTCGACGAGGAAGTGCCCAGGCCCAAGTGGCCGAGTCTTATCGGATGTTGGAGCTGCTTGCTGGAGAATGGCGGGAAATCGGTTCAAGCGAAAAATTACGCCGCGCTGCTGCGCGAACTCTCAAGACACATGTCCTGCGCACGAGTGATGCGCTCCAACTTGGCGCTGCGATCATCGCTAGTGGATTTGAGCCGCACACAGCCCGCTTTGTCGCTGAAGATAAACACCTGCGCCAAGCAGCAGACCGCGAAGGCTTCGTGGTCGGTTAGCTTCGATTACAGATACTCGCCGTGGTGAGTCAAACGTTGCAGGCGTTTCGAGGCGCGTTGTTGCCAGCAAAATCATTTTCGAGTTTGAGTGAACTTGAAAATCCAAGAAGCGCCGGCTTCCTGGTCACGGAGGCCATTTGCCAATTTGCCGGACAAGCACAAGTATAGCTTCAAAATGGTCAGACATTCCCGCCGCATCTGTTTTCTCATCGGATTGGCGTGTAGTCTTCTCACTCTACGCGACGTGAAATGCGCAACCGCTCCCGAACCAGGCGATTTGCGCGCCGCGGGGAAAGTAGAGTTCCCGGTATCGTGCGCGCCTGCCGTCCAGTCTGAATTCGCCCGGGGCGTGGCGTTGCTGCACTCATTTTTCTACGAAGAGGCTCGCCGTGTCTTCACGTCGGTAGCCGAACGCGATCCCAAATGCGCGATGGCTCAGTGGGGAATCGCCATGACGTGGTGGCATCCGATTTGGACGCCACCCACTCCTGACGAAATGAGCGCGGGCAAAGCGGCCATCGAAAAAGCAATGGCAATGAACGCCGGCACGGACCGCGAGCGAGGATTCATCACGGCGCTCAATGTCTATTACAATACGCAGGACAGTTCGACCGGAGGTTCGGTTGGGCAATCGTGTCATGGGCCGGTCGGACCGCGCGATCGGGTGATCGCCTACGAAAAGGCGATGCGCGAGCTGCGCGATAAGTTTCCTGACGATTTTGAAGTGCAAACCTTCTACGCCTTCGCGGTTCTGGCGGTCGGTTATGCGACGCCCAGTGACACCAGTTTTTCGAAGCAACTGGAGGCAGCCGCCATCCTGGAAAAGTTGCGGAAACAAAACGCGAACCATCCCGGCGTCGTTCATTACCTGATCCATTGCTACGATTATCCCGCGCTCGCCGAACGCGGACTGGCTGCGGCCCGCACTTATGATTCGATTGCGCCGTGGGTGCCTCACGCCCTGCACATGCCATCGCACATCTTCACGCGTTTGGGGATGTGGGACGAATCCGTCGCTGCGAATCGAGCTTCGGCCGAAGCTTCGCGCGCTTACGCGGCCATGCGCCACCGAGACGCCACCGAAGCTGAAGAGGTACACGCGCTCGATTACATGGCCTATTCTTACCTACAGAACGCCCAGGACACCGAGGCAAAGAAGATTGTTGATCTAGCCGCCAAAGTGCGAAAGACAAATCCGGAACTGGAATTCATCGCGGCTTACGCCCTGGCCGCCATTCCAACACGGTACGCGTTCGAACGGAACGATTGGGCGGCGGCGGCAGCATTGACGGTTCCAAACCTCCCGCACTGGTCTTTGTTCCCATTCATGGAAGCACTGATTGAATACGGTCACGCGCTCGGGCGAGCGCATACGGGCGATCTCGATGGTGCGCGGAAAGCGATCGCGCGGATGCAGCAACTGCGCGACGCGACGAAGGATCCCAAGTTCGACTATTTCAAGAACCATCTTGACCTGCAGATGCAAGCGGCTTCGGCTTGGGTAGCCGCAAGCGAAGGCAAAAAGAACGAAGCGATTGAGATGCTGCGCCGGGCGGCAGATGCCGAAGACATTCTGGGCAAGCATCCAGTTTCGCCGGGCGCCTTTGTTCCGATTCGCGAACAACTTGGCAGTATGCTACTTGAAGTCGGCCAAGCCAAGGA
>QHNR01000183.1 GCA_003218475.1 Verrucomicrobiota bacterium
ACCGCAGCGTATAGCACTACTCCGCCTCTCCCCGTTCTCGGGGAGAGGATTGAGGTGAGGGGTCTGACTTACAGCCAACAAAACAAACCCTCACCCTACCCTCTCCCTTTGAAAGGGAGAGGAGGAAAGAAAACGTCGTCATGAAATTCTCCGCTAACTGGCTGCGCGAATTTGTCGATCTTCCAGAAAATCCGGAAGAGATCGCCGAATTGCTGACTCGGGCCGGCATTGAGACTAAAAACATCGAAGCGCGCGGCGCGAACATCGACAAGGTTATCGTTTCGCAGATCACCGCGTCGTCGCGTCATCCAAATGCTGATCGTTTGACTGTTTGCGAAGTCGATGATGCTAGCGGAACGAAACACCAAATCGTGTGCGGCGCGACCAATTACAAAGTCGGCGACAAAATTCCCCTCGCGTTGCCGGGGGCAAAGTTGCCGAACGGAACTGAGATTCGAAAAAGCAAATTGCGCGGTGTCGAATCGGAAGGAATGCTTTGCAGCCCAATCGAGCTCGGTTTGGGCGATGATGCGTCCGGCCTGTTGATTTTGTCGGGAGATGCGAAAATCGGCACGCCGATCAGTGATCTTTTCCCCGCGGACACGATTCTCGACGTCGAGATCACACCAAACCGTGGCGATCTATTGAGTCATTTTGGCCTTGCACGCGAAATTGCGGCGCTGACGGGGAAGAAACTGAAGTCAATCCCACGCGACCCGAAAACCGCAATCAAAAAGACTGGCGTGACCATTACCGCAACGAGCGAATGTCCGTTCTTTTCAGCGCGCAAGATCGACAACGTGAAGGTCGGCCCGAGCCCGCAGTGGCTGCGCGCGAAGATTGAGAGCGTCGGCATTCGTTCGATCAACAACATCGTGGACGTCTCCAACTTCGTGATGCTCGAGCTCGGACAACCGACGCACGCGTTCGACGCCGATAAATTAAAAGGCGACATCAACGTGCGCCTCGCACGCGATGGCGAAAAGTTTCTCGCGCTCGACGGAAAGACTTACTCGCTCAAGCCGGACAATCTTGTCGTTGCCGATCAAGAGCGCGCGGTTGGGATCGGCGGTGTGATCGGCGGCGAGGAAACGGGTGTGACCAATTCTACGAAGGACATTTTGCTCGAAGCAGCTTACTTTTTGCCGGCGAGCATTCGACGAACTGCGCGCAACTTGAATTTGCCGAGCGACGCGAGTTACCGCTTCGAGCGTGGTGTCGATCCCGAAATGGTTTTGCGCGCATCGCAGCGCGCGACCGAATTGATTCAAGAGATTGCCGGCGGAACGCCCGCAAAAGAAATCAATCTTGCCGGCAAGCTGCCGCCGAATCCCGCGGATGTTTCGCTGAGTTACGACAAATGCGATCGAGTCGTTGGAACCTCGATCAAACCAAAAGCTATCGACGAGATTCTGACAGGCTTTGGTTTAATAAAGACTAGTGCTGCTAAAACGACGAAATGGAAAATTCCAAGCTATCGGCGCGATTTGCAGCGCGACGTCGATCTTATCGAAGAAGTCGTACGCGCGTACGGCGCAGAGAAAATTCCAGGGACAAACCGAAGCCGGTTTACACCTTCGAGCGCGGCGGATGACTCACACGATCTCGAATCAGCGTTTCGGGAACGATTGAGCGCGCAAGGTTTGTGGGAAGTACGAACTTCAAAATTAATTCCGCGATCGGCGGCAGCGGCAAGCTCAGCAATCCAATTGCGCAATCCACTAACCGAGGATCACGTGGCCTTGCGGCCGAATTTAATTTCGGGGCTGCTTGCGGTGTTGGATCGGAATGTGCGCGCCGGCGCGGAACGCGTCGCCATCTTCGAAATTGGCCGGATCTTTTTACCCCCCCGGGCCAATGAGCATAAACATCTTGGAATTTTGCTCTGGGGGAATGCCACGAGCGCGCCACATTGGCGATTACAGCAAAACTATCGGCTCGATTTCTTCGATCTCAAAGGCGCAATCGAATCGCTTGCACTTCCCGGGATTTCATTTCGCCGAGGCGATCATGCCGATCTTTCGGTTGCCACCGAAATTTTTTCAAACGAGCGAGCGATTGGCTTTCTCGGGCAGCTTCGCGAAGGGAAAGTCGATGCACCTGGCGCGGCCTTCGTCGCGGAGTTCGATCTAGATCTTGCTTTAAGGGGCGCGCACCTGCAGAAAACGTTTCGTGAGATTGAAAAATTTCCTTCGGTAACGCGCGATATCGCGATGATTGTGCCTAACGAAATTTCGCACGAGAAAATTTTGCGCACCATTGAAGAACCGCGCGAGCCGCTTTTGGAACGCGTGGATCTGTTCGACTTATTCACAACCAATGTCGGAGCGGCAAGAAAGTCACTCGCATATAGATTGACATATCGAGACCGAAGTCGCACACTGACAAACGAGGAAGTGAACGCGGCGCACGCGAAAATTCGCGAGCGATTGCGGCGCAACCTCGGCGCGGAATTGCGCGAATAGTTCTTTGAGATTGAGAGCCGCTCGTTGAGGGTTGGGCAGGAAACCAGTGCTTTTCTCTCAACTCTCAACCAGCGGCTTTCGAATCCCGAACTCCGAATGCTTTCGCGAGCAGGCGTTTTTCGGGATGTAAACATTTACCCTGCGATGTTCGCGATTGAGGTGACGTCCCCGAACCGATAGTTGATGAAACGAGGAGGCTTGGTTGGTGCGGAGAATGACAGGCCTTGATTGGAAGCCAGATTCCGCAGCAACGGTCATCCACCCTTTACGAAAGGGAACGGGAGAATCACCTGAACGGCACCAGCGGGGTAAAAATTTCGTAAAGGCCTGGATCGAATTGTCGATCAGGCCTTTCTTTTTGGCAAAGAAGGAAACGTCCTACGTCGATGTCCAACATTGAACGCGTCGATTCAGAGGATTTTGGTTGAGCGTTGAGCGTTGAGCGTTAAACGTTGGGCGTTTCAAATTGATGAAAGCCCTTCTAGCTCTCGAAGACGGTCGATATTTCGAGGGCGAATCCTTTGGCACGGCCGGCACTCGGGTCGGTGAAGTTTGTTTCAATACCGCGATGACTGGTTATCAGGAGGTGCTCACCGATCCCTCCTACCGCGGCCAGATCGTGGCGATGACTTACCCGCTGATCGGAAATTACGGGATCAATTCGCTCGATCAGGAAAGCTCTTCGCCTCACGTGCGCGGCTTCGTCATAGAGGAATTAACGGAGGTCCCGAGCAACTGGCGCTCCGAAATGTCCCTCGACGAATACTTGCGAAAATGGAATGTCCCTGGCGCGAAAGGAATCGACACGCGCGCGCTCACGCGGCATTTGCGAACCCGCGGCGCGATGAAAGCCTGTCTCACGACCGAACAGATTTCACCTGAAGAAGCGACGCAAAAAGCGATCGCTGGCGAGGGTGTGATCGGGATGGATTATGTTCGTGAAGTCTCAACCAAAAAAATTTACCGGTGGGACCCAGAGGACAAGCTCAGCGCGCCTTGGTCAATCGCGCGGGCACAAGACGGCGAAGGCAGACGGGCTTTGCCACCGACTCGATTTCGCATCGCCGCGTACGACTATGGAATTAAGGAAAATATTTTGCGTCTGCTGCGCCAGAAAGGTTTCGAAGTAACGGTTGTGCCGGCGACAACGTCGGCAGACGAAGTGCTCACGCTTGATTCCGACGGGATTTTTCTCTCCAACGGCCCAGGCGATCCGGCGGCGCTTCCATACGCACACAAAGCCTTGCGCGATTTGATGGGCAAAAAGCCGATCTTCGGGATTTGTCTTGGTCATCAAATTCTCGGCTTCGCGTTCGGCGGCTCGACATTCAAATTAAAATTCGGCCATCGTGGGGCCAACCAGCCGGTAAAGGATTTGCACAGCGGCAAAGTGGCCATCACTGCGCAAAATCACGGATTCGCCGTCGACGCGCAGTCACTTCCTTCCGACGTGGAAGTCACGCACATCAATCTAAATGACGGTACGGTCGAGGGAATGCGCCACAAACAATTACCGATCTTCAGCGTGCAATATCATCCGGAAGCTGCGCCCGGTCCGCACGATGCCTCGTATTTTTTCGATCAATTCGCGGATTTGATTGAGAAGAGCGCGTGACGCAGGCAATCCTGCCTGCAAGCGAACTTACGCAGACAGGATTGTCTGCATCACTCGCTGCAATTGACCAAAGCGCCGAGCAGCCCACATTTGTCTCATGCTTAATTCAACGAATAATAAACCTACCGTGTTGAGAGTTGCGGTGAGTGCGATCTTCATTGCAGGTCTGGCGTGCGCGCCGCTGGCGATCGCGCAAGAACACGAGCACGGCGACGACGCGGCTGCTTCCAAAGAAGTGACCGGCGAAGTGGTCGATATGATGTGCTACGTCGATCACAATGCCGTCGGCGAGAAACATGGCCAGTCCTGCGGGGCAAAGTGCATCAAGAGTGGCGGGCCGGTCGGCATCGTAAGCGAGGGGAAAGCATATTTGGTGGTTGGCGAACACAAGCCAATCAACGATCAACTCGCTGAATACTGTGGTAAGAACATAACTGTTAAGGGCAAACCGGCCGAGCGTGGCGGCATCGCGATGCTCGAAAACGCCGAGATCGTTAAGAAATAGCCTCATCCCCGCCGTCATTCCGAGCGAAGTCGAGGCTGCAACGCAGCGGACGCGGTCTGCGAGGCTAGGCTTTCAATCCCGCGGCAATGCTCTGCGGCAGCTACGCGGGATCCTTCGACTTCGCTGCGCTCCGCTCAGGATGACACACGGTCACTTATAATAAGGTCGCAACGAAGGACGCAGCTTTCCGACTTTAAGCGCCGTTTCAATTTGCAAATCAGAAACAGGCGCATCGGAGATTTTGCGAATCTCGCCTCCCTCAAGCGCCGCGACTGGCAAGCCATCGCGAAACAAAACGCGGTTTGCGGTGAACGCGGCAATTTTTGGTCCCGGTGTGAGAATGCCTTGCAAGTTTAGCGGATCCGCAGCGCTGAGCGTGAGCAGTTCGCCATTTGACGGCGCTTTGCGAATCGAACGCAGCAAGCCGATCGCTTCCGGTAAGGCGAATTGTTCGCCACTGGCTCCGCCAACAAAATAGCCGCCGCGAATCTCCCCGCGTGCTTCCCACCGGCGATAAATTCGCCCTAGATCGTACCACGAAACTGCAAGACTTTCGCGCTCAAGCAATCGACGAAAGACGACGCCATAACGTCGCAGTAACACCTGCGCAAATTTTTCGAGCGCTGAAGCGCGCGCGGAGCTTTCCTCGCCATTTTCCGATGTTTGCGATTGGATTTCCGTTCTTAGTAATGACCAGCGCCCTGCAAATTCGATACTGGCAAGATTAGTTTTGCGGCGGCGTTTTCCAATGTTGCGCCCAAACGTTGGGCGTTTATTTGACGGGACGAGAAGCGCTCGCAAGCCATCGAAACTATCCGACGTAACGATACCGAGCGCCGCGAGTTGCGACAAAGCTTCTTCAACTTGAGAAGTCAGCAGTCCGCTCCGGCGCACCAGCTCGGTGAAGAAGAGTGCACCGCTGCTTTCTAGTGCGTCGAGAATCGCCTGATTCGCAACCGAAAGTTCGTCGGCGAAATTCGGCTGAGACAGCATCAGCCAGTCCTGCAGATTTTCGCGCTGGTAAAGTGCGATTGGGCTCGTCCGCAGCGGCGCAGCCGCGCGCGCGTTCGTGTGCTGGGGTGAACTCACACGCGCCCAGCCGACGCGACCAGAGAAACAAAGTCGATCAAGCCATTCAGGATCATAATCGCTGACGCGGGCGCTCAGCACCGCCGATTCCCAAGCCGCCAACGGCAACTCGCAGCCGTCGAGTTGTTCCAATACGGACTGCAGACCCTCCGGTCCTTCGACGCGCCGATCGACGTCGACTCGCTGCCACGCGAACAGAAACCTATAAAAATCCTGAATCGATACCGGCTGAATTTCCGCGCGCAGCCGATCGATCGTCAACCGATGAATTCGCGCAAGTAATCGCCGATCGCACCATTCCTGTTCTACTGCGTTCGGATGAAATTTGCCGCGGAGAACAAAACCTTCGCTTTCGAGTCCAACCAGACCAGCATCGATTTCTGATCGCGGCAGACTGAGAATATTTTCCAACCCACTGATGGTCATCGGTCCGGACACCTCCATTCGGCCGCGAAGCAGTTCGCGCACTGCATCGGCGCGCTCCCAGCTTTTTCCGCACTCTGACTCAGGAACGATTAAATCAGGCTCGACGCTCGCATTGCAGTAAATCGCTCGAATCATTTGAAGCCGTTCCGCAGCGATACAGAACGTTGTAATCACGTCAGCGTTTTGGAGTGCGCGGACATGTCCGCGCTTTGAAGGCAGTCCCGCAGTCGCGGGATCGCCGCACTGCAAAACCTCGCGTCCGTTCAAATCTTGCCTGGGAACACGCAAACGCGTCGCTCGATTTTCAATCACGAGCGTCACCATCAGCGCTTCTGCACTTTCGCCACCCGACGTTCGCCGAATGTCCTCTTCGGTCATGACACCGAGCAACATCAGCGCGTCATGCAATTCGTCCGCGTTTGTCGCTTCAGGCCACGCTTCTTTTTCGACTTTTTCAATTGCAGCAGCGTCGAGAATGCCAAGACCATCGCCGCTCCGGCGGCTGCCGGATTCCGAAGCGCGTCGTGTGTAAACGGCTTGAGTCCTGCGTTCTTCCAAGGGCGCGTTATCCAAAAATGCGTACGGCCGCGCATTTAAAATCTCAGAGGCCAGCGGCGAAGGCTCCGGCAGATCGCGCGCGATGCAGCGGATCTCACCCCGTTCAATCCTGCGCAGAATTTCTTCGAGACCGTCGATGTCCATCGCTTCGGTCAGGCAGTCGTCGATTGTCTGTTTCACCAGCGGGTGATCCGGAATTTCACGGTCCCCAACGATGTGCTCGAGACACGCGAGCTGGTCTGGAAAAACTGCGGCCAAAAGATTTTCCGACTCCATACGCTGCAATGGCGCTGCGATTTTTGCGCCGCCGCGGAAACGCGGTACGGCGAGCGAGCGGGTCGCGTTCCAGCGCCAACGAATCGTGAACATCGGCGCATCAAGCAACGCTTGAACGAGCAGGTCGCGAACCGTTTTCGAATTCAGATAACGAAAAACTTCCTCCAGCGGAAATGAATGCTGCGTGCCAAGCGAAATCACGATGGCGTCGTCCGTCGCCGCTGCTTGCAGCTCAAAATTGAATGATCGGCAAAAACGTTTTCTTAGTGCGAGGCCCCAGGCGCGATTGATTCGACTACCAAAAGGCGCGTGCAAAACGAGTTGCATTCCGCCGGATTCATCGAATAAACGCTCTATCACGAGGGTCTGCTGTGAGGGAAGCGCACCGAGGGTTCGATAAGTGGCTGCTAAATATTCGCCGATTTGCCCAGCGGCGTGTCTGGGGAGCGCAGGCTGCCAGCCTGCAGTTTCCGGCAGCTTGCCGGAAACATCGCGTTTCGTCCCCTCGCGTGGCAACCGAACTTCGGCGCGGCAAGCTGCCCCGCCGGGCAGGCTAGCAGCCTGCGCTCCCCAGAGTTCACCTGTCGCGAGCCACTCAGAGACATCGCATCCGCTCGCCAACCGCTTTTCGATTTCCATCCGCAGATCGGAGACGGCGCGCGACACCTCGTCCGTGCGCGCCGGCGCTTCACCCAGCCAAAATGGAATTCCCGGTGGTTGACCTTTCGCGTCTTCTACACGAACCACGCCTGAGTTCACGCGCAGAATTCGCCATGACGCGTTGCCGAGCTGAAAAATGTCGCCGGCCAAGCTTTCCACAGCGAAATCTTCGTTGACTGTGCCAACGAAAGTCTCCGATGGCTCGAGAATGACTCGATAATCAGCGTTGTCGGGAATCGCGCCGCCTGAGGTCAGCGCAAGGAGACGCGCACCGCGTCGGCCACGCAAACGACGATTCACCCCATCGTGATGAATCAGTGCTGAACGCCGGCCGCGTTTGGTGCTGAAACCTTCAGCAAGCATCTTCACGACGCTATCGAACTCGCCGCGAGTGAGATTCCGGTACGGCCAAGCTGAACAGATGAGGTCGAAGAATTCATTTTCATCCCAATCTTCTGTGGAAGCCGCAGCGACGATTTGTTGGGCGAGCACATCCAGCGGTTTTTCCGGGATGCTGAGACGATCCAGTTCGCCGCGATGAACGCAACTGAGTAACGCCGCGCATTCGACCAGTTCATCGCGACTCAAGGGAAAGATGCGCCCTTTCGGCAAGCCGCCGCGCTTATGCTCGGCGCGGCCGACGCGTTGCAGCAGAGTGG
>QHNR01000040.1 GCA_003218475.1 Verrucomicrobiota bacterium
GCAAAGAATCTTTGCGCGCAGACCGCCGCGACCTTTCAAGAATTCGTGCGACCCGGGCGCAATTGCGCGATCCATCCAATAGCACGGCCGGCATTCCTCCATGCCGTGAAAACGAGTGCCTTGAATTTCAAAATCCTGGCCGATCAATTCATTTAGATCGAGGCCGCTGGCAATCACGTTGCGTCGCACAAAAGAGGGCGAGCAGTCCTGGATTTGCAGCGCGCCGCAAAGTTCATCGAAAACTTCCAGCGAAAAAAATGTGATCTGGCCCTTGTAATCGTTCTTGAAATCAAAGTAACGATCGCCGCGAATACCGCGGCCAGCCACGCATTCGATCACCGGCACCTCAATCATAGGGTGTGTGTCCGGCTCGCGACCGTGATGCCCGACAAAATTGTGCCCCTGCGAAATGTACAAGTGACAGATCTCCACTGGCGGCAACAATATCTGAAATCGTTGCAGATGAAAGACGCACACAGCATCGGTCCGGGGAAAATCATCCGGCGAAAACGGGACGGTTCGCTCGAATATTTGGGCGACGAACTCACAATTGAAGAACCGCTCGAGATTCGAATCGGCCGAAAGACTTTGGCGACAACGATGCGCACGCCAGGTCACGACGACGAGCTTGCTGCAGGTTTTCTCGTTTCGGAAGCGATCGTGCGTGAGCCCCGGGAGATCGCCGGAATTTCAGAGACGCGCGACAATGTTGTGATTGTCGATCTTGCCGCGGGTGTGAAGGTGAAACTGAATTCGGTACAGCGCTTCGGCACGATCTCTAGCAGTTGCGGAATTTGCGGCAAGACGAGCATCGATGCCATCCGGCAGAATTTTGCCGCTATCAAATCCGTAAATGTTCGGATCCACATCGACACATTGCTTTCGCTCCCGAGAAAACTGCGAGAGGCGCAGATTGATTTCGCGCGAACCGGCGGAATCCACGCGGCGGGCATTTTCGATATGAATGGCGAATTGAAAATCGCTCGCGAGGATATCGGTCGCCATAATGCGGTGGACAAAGTGATCGGCCGGTCATTGCTGGACGGAACACTTCCATCGGGTCGACATGTTCTTCTGGTCAGCGGGCGCGCTTCCTTTGAAATCGTCCAAAAAACGCTGGCCGCCGGTATTCCCATCATTGCTGCAGTCTCAGCGCCTTCGAGTCTTGCGGTCGATTTCGCTCGCGAGAGCAATCAAACGCTGATCGGATTCCTGCGTCCGCCGGCATTCAACATTTACTCGCACGTTGAACGGGTAATTTTGGAAGCGCGGTGACCGAGCATGTCGGATGAACGCTGCGGACACGCAGGCGGTCCGCCAGTACCATTTCGATTTGTCCTCATACAGTTTTCCCCTCCTTGCCGTGGCTACGAGAAAATCTTCCTCCGCTCGGCGCGCCGAGGGGCGGCTGTTCCGGATGCAAATTCGGTGGCTGACCGGCCTGCGGCGCGTTTCGCTCGAGCCAATCAAGAAAAGCCGGGCCACGCGGCAAGCGTCCCGGGATGATGTTGCAGACAAGCGCCTTGCTTTCCATGATCGTGACATTCGGTTCGCCGGAAATTGCAACCAGATTATTGGCAGCGTTACCGCGCAACGGACCGGCTGCTCCGAAATGAAATGGAATTGCGACCTGATGCACCGTTTTTCCGTTCAAATTCATCGGGCGAATGCGCCGGCTAACGAGCGCGCGCGCTTCAATCGCACCGCGCAAGCTCACAATGCAAACGTAATCGCTATTGTCGATCTTCAGCTTGGCCGCTAATTCTGGCGAGATTTCGACGAACATCTCCGGCTGCAATTCGGAAAGATGGCTCAGGAAACGCGACATGCCGCCGCCGGTATGATGCTCGGTCAGCCGATATGTGGTGAGGACGTAAGGAAAGCGCGGGTCGCCTGGCGGTGCGAAACGGTTTTCGTTTCGTGTGAACCAGTTCACCACCGGATTCGTGTCGCGTGAATAGAACGGATTTTTCACTGGCGATTCCAGCGGCTCGTAATGCGTTGGGAATGGGCCGTCCTGCAAACCCTTCGGGACGTACATCCAGCCCAAGCCATCTTCGTGCAAGATGAAGGGCGCGTCGCCGCGTTGACCCTCAAGCCCAGTTTCGTCTCCTCGCGGTCGATAATCGGGAGGTTTGCTTGCCTTGAAATCAGGGACGTCAATGCCGGTCCACTTTTCCGAATCCCACCAAACAAGTTTTTTGCGTTCGCTCCATGGCTCACCGTTCGGCTTTGCGCTGGCGCGATTATAAATGATGCGGCGATCACTCGGCCAACTGAAGCCCCAACCGTGTCCGAGATAATCCTTCGACTGGCGCGCGTTGGCTTTGTTTACGCCGTCTCGATTGAAAACACCTGAATAAATCCAGGCTCCGCACGCGGTCGAGCCGTCAGCTTTCAATTCATTATAATCGGCGACTTGCGGACCATGATGTGCTTGCCCTTCTCGATCTCCTCCAAAAAGAACGCCCTCGAGTGACGCAGGCAATCCTGCCTGCGAATCTTGAGTCGCAGACACGATTGTCTGCGTCACCGTCTTCCAGCCATTGATCTCAGCGAGCACTGCTTCCATTTTTGGCTCGCCGAATTCGTCCTCCGGGTACCACCAGTCGAGCGCGCGCAGTGGTTCGTCTATCGGATCATCGGAGGCCCTGGCTTTGGCAATAAGCCTCAAAGCCAGTTGATGAATGAACCACGCGTCGGACCGAGAATCGCCCGGGGGCTCCACCGCTTTCTCGCGCCATTGCAGGAGACGCTGAGTGTTTGTGAATGCGCCTTCTTTTTCCGCATGTCCGGCCGCAGGAAAGAAAAAGACTTCGGTCTCGATGTCTTCCGTTTTCAATTCGCCGCGCTCGATTTCAGCCGAGTCCCGCCAAAATCTGGCCGGCTCGGTTTCGACCATGTCGCGGATAACAAACCATTTCAGTTTCGCCATCGACCTTCGTTGCAAACGGGTGTTTGGCGCTCCGACTGCCGAATTCTGTCCGATCAAAAACATCCCCTCCATTTTTCCGTCGGCCATTTCGTAGAGGTATTCGAAGAAGGAATGGTCGGCGGTAATTTTCGGTAGCCAGTTATAACCGAAATCGTTCTTCGAGGTCGCCTGTTTGCCGTAATAAGCTTTTAACAAGCTGATGAAATACGCCGGCGTATTCGACCAGAGCCCGGTCTTTGTCGTATGCCCATCGAGATATTTTTGCAGGGTCTCCTCATCGCCGGCGCGCGGCATCGCCAGATAGCCAGGTAAAATGTCATAGAGCGTGGGAATATCGGTCGAGCCCTGGATCGAAGCGTGCCCGCGAAGCGCGAGAATGCCACCCCCGGGCCGGCCAATGTTGCCTAACAACAACTGCAGAATTGAGGCAGTGCGAATGATCTGAACGCCTTTGGAGTGCTGCGTCCAGCCCACGGCATAACAGATCGCCGCGGTCTTATCCGGACCGGATGCTGCAATGAGCGCGTCTGCGACTTTCTTAAAAAGCGTCGGCGGGATTCCGCAAACCTTTTCGACCATCTCCGGCGTGTAACGCGCGAAATGTCGTTTGAGTTTTTGGAAAACACATTGTGGATCTTGCAGTGTGAGATCCCGTTCGGGATGGCTCAGTCCTTCGCCTTTGTATTTCCAGCTTTCCATCTCATAGGCGCGCCGGTTCTCGTCCCAACCGGAGAAATAACCGTCTCCCTTATCTTCAGGGTCGCCGTAATCGTCGCGCAAAATGCAGGACGCATTCGTGTAGTGAACCACGTAATCGCGAAAGAAGAGTTCGTTCTCGATGATATGATGGATAATTCCGCCAAGAAAGGTGATGTCGCTGCCTGCGCGGATCGGCACCCAGATATTGGCCAGCGCGCTCGTGCGCGAAAACCTTGGATCGACATGGATTACGGTCGCGCCGCGCTCTTTGGACTTCATTACCCAGCGGAAACCGACCGGATGCGCCTCGGCCATTGACGAGCCTTCAATTAAAATGCAGTCCGCGTTGGCCAGATCTTGTTGCGCGGTCGTAGCTCCGCCCCGGCCAAAAGAGGTACCCAGACCGGGCACCGTGCTGCTATGTCATATCCGGGCCTGGTTGGACACACAGACCATGCCCAAGCCTCCCGTGAAAAGTTTTTTGATGAGATAGTTTTCTTCGTTGTCGAGAGTGGCGCCGCCGAGATGGCAGATCGCAGTCGTGTGATTGATTGTCGCCCCGTTCTCCTGTCTGACGAAGGTGCGCTTTCGTGACTCCCAGACGCGGTCCGCCACCATGTCCATCGCACGATCCATCGAAATTTCCGTCCACTCTTTCGCGCGCGGCGCGCGATATTTTATTTTCGTTTGCCGCTGCGAATGCGTCAGCAGTTGATATGACGCTGCGCCTTTCGGGCAAAGATTCCCCTGGCTGATGGGACTTTCCGGATCGCCCTCGATCGAAATCAGCTTCCCATCCTTGTGGTAGATCAATTGACCGCAACCGACGCCGCAATACGGACAAATCGAGCGAGCAACTTTTGCGTCGTCAATCCTCGCGTGCATCGCACGCGTCTTGTCTGACATCGACTCCAGGCCGGTGCCGTCCTTGCGTTCGCGGATTTGCCGAACAAGCGGCCATTTCGAAAGGAAAGAAAACATCAAGAAGTCATCGCGCGCCTAACTCGCGCATGCAAGCAAACTGGGACGCCTGCCATGGCTTATGGAACAACTCTCGGATTCTAGCGCGGCTTGCGCGCAAATTTGAAGCCTGCCAACCGCCGCGCGCCAGCGCCGGTATTCTTTTCGAACGCGAGCACCTGAAAAACTCGACCGAGCATTTCCGGATGTAGCAGGGTTTGCAATTCGCGCGTTTCCTTTGGAGAACCAGGTAGAGACGATTGACCCCAATCCCCCGCGGGCGGTTCGGGTGAACCGCCCCTACCAAATTCGGCGATGATTCCGGCAAGGAAGTGATGCTGATCAGTGAAGCCTGCGACTCGCAACCCGTTTGCCTGTGCGCGTTCGACAATGGTCTTCCAATCCACCTGCATGGCTATGTCCGCATACCCGATCTGCTCGAATGGCGAATTAAGATTGCGATGTTGCGCGCGCACCTGAACGTTTCCCTGAAATTCATCTTCCAAACGCCCGTAATCGATCGCGATAACGTAGCCCCGCTGCAGTTTCGCTGCTACGTCATCGATCCAATCGAGCGCCGCGTGATTGAACGCGTCCCGTTGTGCGAGCGGCTGGAAGGTCGCCTGTTGCGAAATTGGGCGCTCCACAAACACAAACTTGTCATCTTTTAGATCGACAAGTTTTTCCATGTTACCGCTGATCAGGCGCGCCGGCATCGCATCCAGCAGTTCGTTGGAAAAATGAACCCCCACGAATGGTTGCAGCGAGTCGCGCCATTCCACCTTATCGCTAAACCGTTCCAGCGTCCGCGATTGCCGGTCTTGCAAGATCGGAAAGCGCTCGACTATTCGGTAGCGCAAAGCTGCGAAGAATTCTGGTGCGCGTTTTTGCACAGATTCGAGCACGTCGCGCGCGAACTGCCCGTCGTGTGCGCCCTGTTCGATGATGGTGAAATCTTCCACGCTGCCGAGTCGCTCCCACATTTCAGCAAACTGCGCGGCCAAAAATTCCCCAAAAAGCGGGCCTACGCTGACGTTCGTAAAATAATCGCCTTTCCGTCCAATCGCGCAGCGCCCGGAGGAATAGTATCCATGTTTGGGATGGTAGAGCGCCTGGTGCATGAAACGCGCAAATGAAATCGGCCCTTGCTTCTCGATCTCAGCGCGAATGGATCGGATCAGGTCGGGATTGCCGAGGTTCATTCGTTAAATCGTTGAATCGTTAACTGATCGTCCTAAGTTGCGCGACTGGGTTGTTCCGCAATTTGAGACCGTCGACCACATATCTGAGGCCGCCGCCGGGGTATCGCTTTCGGCCCCCCTGGTATTTGAGGCCGTGGTTTTATATTCCCGTCAGCATCGTTGCACTGCTGGGCGTTGGTTCAACTGTGTTCATTTCCAGTCTAATCGCCGACCTTAAAGCGCAGGCGACAACGTTTGATTTAACCAAGCTCGAACAAATGGAATCGGCCAGCGTCATTTTGGATCGAAACGGCAAGATCTTCGGCCAAATCTACGTAGAAAACCGACAGACCGTGCCGTACGAGCAGTTGCCTCCGGATCTCGTCAACGCAGTCGTCGCGGTAGAGGACGCGAAATTTTATCAGCATCACGGCTATGATTTGCTCGGCATCATCCGCGCGGCGCTAAAGAATTTGACCGCGGGCCATGTGCGCCAGGGTGCAAGCACTATTACGCAGCAACTGGCGCGCAATAGTTTTTCGCTCAAAGAAAGAACGTTCCGGCGCAAACTGCTCGAGATTTTTCTCGCGCGACGGATCGAAGATCAGTTCGGGAAACAAAAAATCATGGAGCTATATCTGAACCGGATCTATTTCGGCGGCGGCCTGTACGGGGCGGAAGCTGCGGCGCGAGGGTACTTTGCCAAGTCCGCGCGTGAAATGTCGTTGGCGGAGTGCGCCACGCTCGCCGGTCTGATCAAGAGCCCAAACAGATTGTCGCCATGGACCGATCGCGATAATTCACGCGAAGTGCGCGACTTTGCGCTCGATCGGATGCGCGACCTCGGCTTTATCAGCCGCGAACGGTGCGCCGCTGCACGAGCGGAACAGATCGCCATCGGAAGCCGGCAAAACGCGCAGGGACAAACGTACGCGGTCGATTACATCCGGCAGCAGGTGATCGCGGCGGTAGGATGGGACCGCGCGATGAATGAAGGCTTTCGCATTCACACGACCATCGATGTCGATCTCCAGAAGGTAGCGGAGGATTCTGTCCGTGCTCATCTCGAATCGGTTGAGCGGCGCCCTGAGTATAATCACGAGACTTACTCCACTTACGCGGCTTCCTTTCGCAAGGCGAAGGCAAACGGTAGAATGTCTGATCAGCCCGCGCCCGAATATTTGCAAGGCGCCGTCATTGGCCTCGACAACGCGACTGGTGACATTCTCGTGCTGGTAGGCGGACGCGATTTCGAGCACAACCAGTACAACCGTGCGCTGCAAGCCCGCCGGCCCGCCGGAACTGCGATGTTGCCGTTTGTTTACGCGGCCGTTTTCGAGAAAGGAATGTACCCCGGATCGCTGGTTGAGGATTCGCCGCTGGATAATCGCGCGGTGATGATCGGTGGCACAACGGGAATTCTCGGCGAATGGGGTCCAGAAAGCGCTGACAATCGTTATGAAGGTGCGATGACAGCGAGGCAGGCACTGACCAAATCCAAAAATGGCGCAACGATCCGCCTGGGAATGGACGCGGGAGTCGACGCAGTGCTACAGCTTTGCTCCGCGGCGGGCGTCCGTTCGCCGCTTCGCCCCTACCCGGCCACATTTCTGGGCAGCAGCGAGATCACTCTGGCCGAGTTGGCACTTGCATACACGATTTTCCCAAACGGCGGCTGGCGCCCAAACACACCGCACATTTTGGATCGCATCGAAGAAAAGGACGGAACGCTCGTTTGGGATGGAAAGCAGCAGACCATCAGGAAAATAGTCACCAAACCTGAGACCGCGTTCGAAGTACATTCCTGTCTTGTAGACGCGCTCCAATCAGGGACAGGAAAAGCTGCTTTTACGCAATTTGGTCTGAAGAAAATGCCAGCAGCAGGAAAGACCGGCACCGCTTACGATTTCACTGATGCGCTGTTTGCTGGATACGATTCGAATTTCACCTGCGCGGTTTGGGCAGGTTTCGACAAGCCGCAAAAGATTTACCGGGGCGCGTTCGGGCGGGAACTCGCGTTGCCGATTTGGGTCGATATCATGAACGCAGCCGCCGAAAGTTATCCACCGCGAGAGATTAAACAGCCAGCAAATCTGAAGCAGATTGAGATTTGTTCGAGGTCCGGCTTGCTTGCGACCGACAAATGTTACGAGACTGTAAGCACGGCGACGGGCGACAGCGTTCAGCGGCGCACGACCTACACGGAAATTGCAACACCATCGCAAGCGCCCACTGAACTTTGCAACGTCCATAGCGAACCGCGCGCACGCCTCGCTCGTGAATTTGGCTCCGACGACTTACCGCGGGCTGCGCTCGCTGTGGACCTGAGTCAGGTCACGCCGATTGTGATCAAAAGTTCTACATTGCTGGCTGACAAAGATCCGTACAATTCTCTTAAGCCGACGCTTAAGCCCGAGCCGGCACCGCAGCCGGCAACGGAAACAGCCGATGATCAGAAGACTGATGGGGCAAGCGTCGCGACTGAAGCAAAGACAGCGAGTAACACCACAAACGGGAGCCGACCGAGCACTCAAACGTCAGAGTCCACTTCAGAGATTAGGAAAGCGATTCCGGTCGAACCGATCAGGAAGGCGATCCCGGTCGCGCCGCAGGAGAAACCGGTGGAGATCCGGCGGGCGATACCAGTTAAACCACCCGATCAAGAAGACCAGGATGAGACGCTTCTGAGATCAGCAGTACCGCCGCGCAATCTGGATGAATAACTGCTCAGGCCGCTGAATCCGGTAAGCAATGTCGTCGCAAACCGCGCAGAATTTTCGCCTTACTGTTCTTAACCCGCGCGGTCGCGATCGCCAGCAGCAATTTCAGAATCTTCCCG
>QHNR01000042.1 GCA_003218475.1 Verrucomicrobiota bacterium
ATAAAATCAAATCTTAACGAACGAAGAATTAATATTCTTGGCGGACGGTTTGACCGAAATCTGATTCATTGATTGAATCTCGGACTCGTCGCTGTCCTCTTCATCGATGTCAGTGTCGTTATCGAGCTCGGATTGCTGCGCGGAGATGACCGCCGGCAAATCGTTTTGCTGCAGTTTCTCGTAACGCTGGCGCACTTCGGCCGGAACTTTGTCCAACTCTTCTTTGGTTTCGACCGGGCCGCTGAATAAAAGCAATCCTTGCGGATCTTTTGCGGTCAGGACTTTTTTTCCGTCAACTTTCTCGACCCGCAGTTCGCCTTTGTCGTCCGAGTAAACAATCTGCGCTTTACCGATGTCGATCCTGGTTGTTTTCAATCCACCGTCTTGATCCTTCGTGACGGTGATATTTCCGGCGGCCCGCCGTGCTTCATCCCGCGCGCGTTGTGCCTGGTCACGGATGCGCTGGGCTTGATCGCGCATTCGTTGCGCGAGGTCACGACGGCGTTGCGCTTCCTCACGGACGCGCTGGGCCTCCGCCTGCGCCGTCACTACGGCGTCGTGGATCATTCCCTGCTCTCCATTTCCGAGTTGTTCTTTCAAATGATTCATCTCCTCTTGCAGGTCGTTCATTCCGAAATCGCCCATATCCATTCCATTGAAGTTGAAATTGTGGCGATGGCGGCCCGGACCAAACTCTCGTTCCTGTGGGACTTCCTTTTTCGACAACTTCACGCTGATCTTTTCCTCCTTGCCCTTGCGCAAGACCGTGAGCGTGACGGTGGTCCCTTCGGAGTAACTGCGCACGAGTTTTGAAAGTTGGTCCGGCTCGGTCAGGATCTGGTCGTTCAGCATTTTGATGATGTCATTCTGCTGAACGCCGGCAGCGGCGGCCGGACCATCCGGAACGACATAATCAACGACCAGTCCAAAACCTTTGGCGAGGCCGAGCTGCTCGCTCACAACTCTGGGCACATCAGAAGTCTCGACGCCGAGATATGTAACCGGCACCTTCGGCATTCTCTCGTGCCGCTCAGGTGGCGTGCCTGGAGGTGGACCGCCGGGTTGACCTGGCTGACCCGGAGGAGGCGGAGGATTAGGCGGCGTTTGTGTGAATCCAGCGATCGGCAGAAGCGCGATCGCGGCGATGGTGATAATCGATTTTAGTTTCATAGTTTGTGTTTTGAAAGTCTGGGTCGGACAGGCGGTGTTCATTGGCCGGTAACTGGAACGAGCGAAACCTCTTCGCTTGGATAAGAAATGCGCAGAGACGCGCCGGTGGTTGGATTTCGCCACCGCAACGTCTCGCGGGTGTGCGAGCGAACCCGGCGCATCGGTTGTTCGGAATTGTTCGGGAAATGAAGTCCTTCGTCGCGGGTGTGATAAACAACCTGGGTTAAACCAGCAGGAACAAACTGCGCAGTTGAATTTGTCGACGAAAATTGCGGCATTGGTGTAATCGACGCCAGTGCCGGCGTTTTTTTCACCGGTCGCTCAAGTTGGAAACGCGCGAACAACACCAGAGCAGCCGCAGCCGCTAACCCAAGACCAAGCGACACCCAGCTGAAATGAAACCGGCGTTCGCGCGGAAGCACGCCGGCAGTAGATGTCGATCCTTTCTCCCGATGGAGAGACTCGCCAGGGCGAGCTTCGGCCAGGGCCCGCTCGACTCGTGTCATTAAATCTGCGGACGGCGGAACCGGCCGAAGTTTGCGGAGTTTGTCTTCGATCTCGGAAAAATCGTTCATACCGGGGCCAAATTCTTTTTCAGCGTAGCGAGCGCGTATCGATACCGGGACGCGGCTGTGTTCTGCGAAATTTCAAGAGCGCTCGCGATTTCGGCAAAAGTGAGGTCGTTCCAGATTTTCATGACCAACACCTCCCTTTGCTCGTTAGGCAAAAGATCGAGCGCGGCCACAAGCGCGCGTTGCGACTCATCCTCAATCTCGAACATTGGCTGGACAGTTTGATCAGTTTCGGAAGCGGCAGTGGATTCGCGGCGAGCGCGCCGGCCGTCGCGCCGGAGAAAGTCGAGCGCAATAGATCGCACCGCCGCGTAGAGGAGGCCACGGTTCGCGATGTCATGTTGTTTTCGCCAAAAGCGGACGAAAGCTTCCTGGACAATGTCTTCGGCGTCGGCCGGCGATCGCGCCCATTGCCGCGCGAATAGCACGAGGCCGGGTGCGAGCTGGGAAAAGCAAGTCTTCCAATTTTCATCAGTGGCGACATTCTCCATGACCTTTTCACGGTCTTTTATAATTGAGACGCCGCCAAATTCTGTTTTTGTCTAACTCTGCCGGATTTTGTCTTGCTTTGGACACCGGGCGTTGAGACAACCGCCGGTATGAACTGGATAGCAATAATTTGTGCGGCGGCAGTTTACTGGGTCATCGGCGCCATCTGGTACATGGCCTTGTTCGGGAAAATTTGGGCGGCCGGCATTCAGGAGCACGGGGTCAAGCTCGAACGCAGCGGCATGGGCGCGAAGATGATCGGTAATTTCATCTGCAACCTTGTCGCGGCCGCGATCATGGCGCGTTTAATCGCGAGGACAGGCATCGTCGATGCCGGCCACGGACTAAAGCTCGGCGCCGGTGTCGGCCTTGGATTTTCCGGAACGGCCTTGACGATCCAATATCTGTGGGAATCGAAACCGTTTAAGGTCTGGTTAATCGACGCGAGTCACCATTTTTTTGGATGTATCGCGCTTGGTGGGATTCTAGCTGTCTGGCGATAACTGTCATTCCGAGCGGAGTCGAGGAATCTCTTACTGTTTCTGAGAACCGGAAATATCTAGAGATGTCTCGACTTCGCTCG
>QHNR01000184.1 GCA_003218475.1 Verrucomicrobiota bacterium
CGCTATCCTTCAACAACTGCTTTCCTCGCTCGACATTGGTTCCCTCCAGTCGAACAACAAGCGGCACTGACAGTTTTACTGTCTTCGCTGCATTGATGATGCCTTGCGCGATGATGTCGCATTTCATGATCCCGCCAAAAATATTCACGAGGATCGCTTTTACCTTTTTGTCCGCGATCAGGATCTTAAACGCTTCGGTCACCTGTTCTTCCGTCGCACCGCCGCCCACGTCGAGAAAGTTTGCCGGTTCGCCGCCGTAGAACTTGATGATGTCCATGGTTGCCATGGCCAACCCCGCGCCGTTAACCAGACACGCGATGTTTCCGTCGAGCCCGATGTAATTGAGGCCGTGTTTCGACGCTTCGACTTCGCGCGGGTCCTCTTCCGCGACATCGCGCATCGCCGCGATCTCTGGATGGCGATACAGCGCGTTGTCGTCAAAGTTGAACTTGGCATCGAGCGCGAGCACGTCGCCATTGGTCGTGACGACCAATGGATTGACCTCGATCATCGAGCAATCAAACGCGACAAATGTGCGGTAGAGTCCTTCAAACAATTTTGAGGCGCTTTTTAACTGCGACGAATCAAAACCGAGCTGTTTCGCCAGCTTGCGTGTTTGGAACGGCTGCAAACCAGCCAATGGATCAATCGCCTCACGTATGATCTTTTTAGGCGATTTCGCTGCGACCGTTTCGATTTCTACGCCCCCCTCCGAGCTGGCTACAATCAATGGCGCGGCAGATTCTCGATCGAGCAGAATCGCAAAATAAATTTCGCGCGCAATCTCGGCGGATTGCGCTACCAACACTTTGTTTACTACGCGACCAGCGGGGCCAGTCTGATGCGTCACCAGGGTTTGCCCCAACATTTTCGCGGCAACTTCTCGTACTTCTTCATGCGTTTTGCGAACATGCACTCCCCCTTTGAACCCGTTCTTGAATACTCCTTTGCCCCGGCCGCCGGCGTGGATCTGCGCTTTGACGACAATTTCGACATCCCCGAGCTCGCGCGCGATTTGTTCCGCTTCATCGAGGGTCGACGCGACTTTACCTCGCGTCGTTGCGACATCGAACTTCTGCAACAACTCCTTGGCTTGATATTCGTGAATGTTCATTGCAAGAAGCGGCGTTCCCAACTCCGCCGGTATCGATTTCAGAGAAAGTGGAATAGCCTGCAGAATGCAGATCAGCAAAGATTTTTCTTTTGCGAATTGGCTTGCCACTTAAAAAACGCGCCGACTACGGTGGCAGGCATGAGAAAATCGATGAAAATTCCCGCTTTCGTTTGCGCGCTGTTGGGCACAATCACCTTGCCAATGGCAGCCGGCACGCCCGAACAAGAGAAGGCTTTTACCGACAAATATATAAAAGCATTCGAAGGGAAGGGCACGGCGACGCTTGAATCATTCCTCTATACGCAGGGCGCCGATCCTGAGATTGTCGGTTTTTACAAAATGATGCAGTCGGGAGAAGCCGGCGAGAAAATTACCACTATCGAGCTTATTAATCTTACGCCGGAAGACGTGAAAAAAGCGAGCACACCGATGGACACACCTGCCGGCGGCAAAGTTTGCCTGACACTTAAGCCAACCAAAAAGCTAAGCATCAAGGTCGAAAAGAAACACGCCAATGGCAGCTCAAGCAGCTCGAGCGAAAACTTCGTTGCCGAGAAAGATGGTAAGTTCGTAATCCCCATCCTAGGACCGTGTAAGTAAGATTCTGGTGAAATTTTGCGGTGCGTTAGAAGCGATGCGAGAACGCATCGCGGCTTCATTTTTGTTCCTCTCCGAAAAGAGTTCCCACCGTGCGTTGCTTCGCTGGAGGTTCGAGTGCATCGACGAAATTGCGAAACCGCTCGGAGAAAACTTCGGGACGAAGTTTCCAGTAGTACGCAATACCGGGCGCGGCGACGTAATGCCGGAGGAGTCCGCGCCATCCTTCCCACAGCTGACGGTCCATCAGTCCATAAACATAATGAAAATGAATTGTCTCGAACGCTTTCAGGAATTGATACGCAGCGTGAAAAAAGCGCGTACGCTCTTCAACGGAGAGCGCGGCGATATCTTCGAGGCCGACCCGCCAGATGCGTTCCAAGTCCGCATTTTCCATTAAAGGCTTGGTCACGTCGCGCAGGGCCGTGGCAGCCGCGTCTTGCGTGGCGAGCCTGGCCACGCGCGTGCTCCGGTGCACTTGCAGCGCGAGGTATAGCACCGACAAAACGACAGCTACTGAGCCGATCAGTTGCGAGATTGCACTAATCGCGTCCCAATTCATCGCTCGTTATGCTGGAGGCAAATCGCAGATCGGTAGAGGCAGCTTCATACGTGTCATTCTGAGCGAAGCGAAGAATCTCTGATCTTTTTCGAGTGATGTGCCAACGGAATGATCAGAGATGTTTCGCTTCGCTCAACATGACAGCGCCATTTATCGGATCGGATTTACTTCGGTTCGTCAGCGATTTTGAGTACGATCTTACCCCGCGTGTGACCAGTTGCGACCTGCTCCTGCGCTTTGATGGCTTCGGAAAGGGGGAACGTTTGAGAAACGATTACCTTGATTTTACCCTCGTCGATCAATTTGCCAATCTCGGCCAGCTCATCTGAATTTGGCTCTACACTGAGCGCCGCGCCTCGAATACCACGTTTGTCGAGTTCAGCCCGGTCCGGGCGTGCAACCAGCGACACAATGAATCCGCCTTTTCTTACTACTCCGTACGAACGCGCCAGCGTATCCTTGCCAATCGAATCGAGCACAACATCGACATCCTTCGCGACGTCCTCGAACTTTTGCTTTGTATAGCCGATCGCCACATCGGCCCCGAGTTGCATGAGCAGATCCTGATTTGCGGTCGATGCCGTGGCGATCACCCTGGCGCCGCGCGCCTTGGCGATCTGGATCGCAAAGGTTCCGACACCGCCCGACCCACCGTGGATAAGCACCGTCTGGCGAGCGCTCAGCTTCGCGGTATCAACCAACGCCTGCCACGCAGTCAAAGCGACAACCGGCACCGCCGCAGCCTCGACGTACGTGAGGACTTTCGGTTTCGGCGCTGCTTCACGTTCAGTCGTGAGCGCGTATTCTGCGTAGGCGCCGCCACTTTTCAAACTGGCGTACGCGAACACGGGATCACCTGCTTTAAACTTCGTGACTTTGCTTCCAGTCTTCTCGACGACTCCGGCAATATCCGCGCCGAGAATCATTGGGAAGGTTGCCTTTTCATGTTTGGCAAACATTCCCGATCGGATCAACCCATCGACAGGATTCACGCCGGCCGCGATCACGCGAACGAGTATCTGATCTTCCTTCGGTTCGGGTCGTTGCACATCCTCGTACTTTAAAACCTCTAGGCCACCATATTCGTGAATGACAACGGCTTTCATCGTCGACTCGGCGCTTAGGGCAAACGGCGTGATTGCGAACGGAGTTACGAAAACATATCGGAGAAGCAACGTTAAGGATCGCATCCTAGATTGAGAATAAGATGACGTTGCCAACACCACGCCAAACCGGATCTGCTAACTGCGGGGAGCGCTCGGTTCTACTGAACTTTGCTTTCAGTATGCAAAGCGCCTAGCCATTTCCCACCCTGTTGAACCCAAACGCTTCCGCAATTGAACGTACCAGACATGTCCTGACCGCCGGAAGTCGAATGTTGCGTCGCTTTGTATGTAATGACAGCGACCTTCGGATGTGGGAACACCACCTTCACGTCGGCGAATGAGTAGTCGCCCAAATCGGTCTTCGCCATTTCAGCAACCTCGGCATCCAGGTTCTTAATTCCATCCGCGTAAACGGCACAGAAATCCTTGGAAAGAAGCGCTTTGAACGCATCAGTCTGTTTGTTCTTGAACGCCTCCCACGCGGACTTTTCCAAGTTAGTAATGGTCGCGTCATTTGCAGCGGATTTGCCCGATTTTGCCGGGTTCGCTTGGCCGAAGCAAAAGGGAGCTATCGCAACGAAGGCAATACAACAGAGAACGAATTGTTTTTTCATGACTGTCTGTTTATTCGACCACTGGATGTTCGTCGAGATTTTTCGCATCGGTGATGTGCAATTTGGCGATCGCCAAGTTCCGCTGTGGCGCGGGTTTAGCGGCGCGATCACTTGATGAGATCTGCCGCCGTCGGTTGTCCTTCTACCCAATTGACGTCCCATGCGCCATCGACAGTGATGAACGTCAGCGAATTTTCGGGTAACCAGGCCTCGTGAACCATCTTCGCAGGCATGAAATTGAAACCACCCTCGCCCAGCTCGAACTTCTTGCCGTCGCACGCGAACGTAGCCGTGCCTTTGATAATTGTGTGTGTTTCATTAGCGGTGTGCCAGTGCTTGCGCACATGAATCGCTTTTGGCATGCGTATAAGCAAACTGGTCGCGTGCGTCTTTGGATCAATATGCAGAATACAAATCTCGGGAGAATTTTCGCCCAGATCCGGCAAAATTTTGTCCCATTTAGCTTCCGACAGATTCTTGATCTCTGGCGCATTTGAACTCGCATCTGCGCGAGGATTGTCCGCTCGCCCGATCCTTCATCGTAAAAGATTCTCCGAGCCCTTTGACTTCAGGCTTTCACGCGGCCGGAGACGAAGGCGGTTCAGCCGGCGGATTCAATGACGATGTCGGTGGTGGCGGCATGGGCGTCTCCGACGACAAGATCGGCAAAAATTCCGGTGGCATGAAGGTCGCCCAGACATCGTAATCCGAGCCGAATTGCCGCAGAAACAAAAGCGAAAACGAACGGAGCAAGGCAAAGACCGGCAGCAAGATAACCGTCCCGATATAAGGAATGGCAGCGATGCAGCAAGTTGCGCAAGCCGCGACGCATGCCACGATCGCCGTGGCCAACGCCAGAACAATCAAAAACAAGCCATACAAAAGGATTTCACCGGGATACGCTGCAATTAATCTAACAACGATACCAAAGGCTTTCGACGCGCGGCATTGCTGCCGATACATGACGGGCACCATGAAATTCGCGATTAATGACAATGCCAGAACAAGAAGGATTACCACGAATGCCCACGCGACGATCGTGGATATCAAATAGACATCGTGTATGTGCAGAAAGGTGACGCCTCTGATAATGGGAAGCATGAACGGTAACGAGAGCAAGGCCGCGAAGATCAGGAAGGCGAAGCCGATCAGGAGTGAGAAGAGGAAATAGCTGTTCCCCTGTTTTCGGAAGTCACGCCAAGGTTCTGCAATTGCTCCACGGTTCTTCGCGATGCAGTCGATAAACATGAAGCAGCCTCGCGCTCGCAGCCAGGCAAACAGCACGATGAGAACGAGTACGAAGCAAATCAGAACGCAGATGCCTGTGACGAGAATCGAATGCGGAATTTGGCTGAGTGCCTCATTCACCTTTTGCATCTCTTCGCGGCGGTTATAGCGGTAATTGAAACCGCCGCCACCGCCACCGAGATTCGCGAGCCACGCGGCAAAGCCAATGACGAGCCATTTTTTTAAATCGAACGGCTGAAACAGGATCTTCTTCATTAACTCGAACGCTTCACCAAAAGGCCTAAAAATTTCGATTCTCGGCTCGCTTCCATTCATGCGCGGCATTCTGAACGGGTTTCGCGAATGTAATCAAGCCGCGATCAGCGGGCAGTGCGCTGTAGTGTCCGCTGTCCTCAGCGGATAAGGCATGTGACGTTTCGGATGCGCTGAGGACAGCGCACTCTACAGCCAGGCGGCATGCTTGTTTAGTGAGCGAGGAGCGCCATGTTCTTGCCGATGTCTACTGCAAAGCGTCGCTACCCCATTGGCGCAGAATTGGTCGGCGAAAACCAAACCCATTTTCGCGTTTGGGCGCCGAAGGCGCGAGAACTTGATGTCGTTGTCGAGCGCGGGCCAAACTCACAGCGAACGTTTTACTCGCTCAGTCCGGAACCAGGTGGATATTTTTGCGGCGCTCTCGATGTCGGGGTCGGGACTCGCTACTGGTTTCGAGTAAACAGCGGACAAAAATTTTATCCCGATCCCGCGTCGCGGTTCCAACCAGAAGGCCCGCACGGGCCCTCATGCATTGTTGATCCGAGACAGTTCCAATGGACCGATTCGCAGTGGCCGGGCCCCGCAGCCCCTAGGCTGAGAGGCCAAATCATCTACGAAATGCACATCGGCACATTTACGAAGGAGGGCACGTGGCGCGCCGCCACAGAGCAGTTGGCGGAGCTGGCGCGGATCGGAATCACAGTGGTCGAGATGATGCCGATCGCGGATTTCCCGGGGAAATTTGGCTGGGGTTATGACGGAGTGAATCTCTTCGCACCCTCGCATTTGTACGGAACACCGGACGATTTGCATGCATTCATCGACCGCGCGCACTCGTTGAGCGTGGCTGTGATTCTCGACGTCGTTTATAACCATTTCGGCCCTGACGGAAATTATCTCGCAATTTTCTCCGACGATTACCTGATTCGCGAAAAAGAAAACGAATGGGGCAATGCGATCAATTTCGACGGGCCGAATTCAGGGCCGGTTCGCGAATTTTTCATCACGAATGGGCGTTACTGGATTGAGGAATTTCATTTCGACGGGTTCCGCTTCGACGCGACACACGCTATCCGCGATCGATCCAGTGAATACATCATCGGCGCTGTTGGGCGCGCAGCGCGGGAAGCGGCCGGCTCGCGCTCGATCATCCTCGTCGCCGAGAACGATCTCCAGGAAGCGAGGATGGTGCGGCCGCGCCGCGAAGGCGGCGATGATTTGGACGGAATGTGGAACGACGATTTTCACCACAGCTCGGTGGTGGCGGTGACTGGTCGCAACGAAGCGTACTACGGCGATTACCGAGGCGCACCGCAGGAATTTATTTCGGCCGCGAAATACGGTTTTCTTTATCAAGGCCAGGCGCGCTCGTGGCGAAAAGCGTTGCGCGGCACTCCCACCTTCGGCATTCCTCCAGAGGTTTTCGTTTGTTTCATCGAAAATCACGACCAAATCGCGAACACTGGGCCGGGAGTCCGGTTGCGCTTTCAAACTTCACCTGGTCGCTACCGCGCCATAACCGCGCTTCTCCTCCTCGGGCCTTGGACCCCACTGTTGTTTCAGGGGCAAGAGTTCGGCGCGTCCAGGCCGTTCCTTTTCTTCGCGGATATTGGAGATGCTTCCGTGCGCGACGCGATTCGGAGAGGTCGTGCTGAATGGCTGGCGCCGTTTTTATCGCTTGGCAAAGAAGAAACGTGGCAAACTTTGCCCGCACCGGATGACCCGCAGGTGTTTGCTCGGTGCAAACTGGATTTTTCCGAGCGAGAAAAGAATCGCGAACGTTACGATCTTTATATCGATCTTCTAAAATTGCGACGCGACGATTCGCGCTTTCGCCAGCAGAGTTCTGGCGGAGTTGATGGCGCGGTGCTGGGGCCAGCAAGTTTCGTTCTCAGATACTCTTCAAAGGAAAACGACGATCGTCTGCTCGTAGTGAATTTTGGAGAGCGCCAGATCCTGGAACGTGCTTCGGAACCTCTGTTGGCACCGCCGCCGGGGTACAGATGGGAAACACTTTGGACCAGTGACTCGCAACGCTACGGCGGGTCAGATGCGATTGCCATCGCAAGCGAGGAGCAATGGCTTTTGCGGGCCGAATCTGCTGTCGCGCTGCGGCCGGAACCCAAGGAATGACGGCTTACCAGCCGTCAAATTCTTGATCGACGGTTTAGAAGCAGTCGTTGCTTGAGAGCATTCCGTCAGCAACGCATTTGCACGCTCTGCGTTCACAGCGCATAACTTCGCCGATGAAATTCGGTTTTCCAGTTGTCCTGCTCAGCGCGCTATCGATCGCCGCACCTGCTCAGGAGACATCTACGCCGCCGCCCAGAGTTTATCCGGTCGCGTTGCCGAACTACGACGAGGAAACGGCCACGCGATTACAGATTTTTTTGGACAACTGCGATTTCGGGCCCGGCAAAATCGATGGAAGAATGGGCGAATTTTTCCGGAAAGCGCTCATCTCGTACAAGCACGCGCACGCGATGCCAAAGACTGGCGCGGTTGATCAATGGATGCTTGATCAAGTGCCAGTGACCTACACAACCTATACAATCAGAGATGAAGACCTGAAGTTGGTCGGCGATGTTCCAAGCGGTCATGCCGAGCAGGCTAGATTAAAGTGGCTGCCTTACACATCGCTGCTGGAATTCGTCGCGGAGCGATATCATTCCGCAGAGTCTTACATTCAGAAGCTTAATCCCGGCAAAAACTGGGAACATTTGCAGCCCGGCGAAACTCTCAAAGTGCCGAATGTCTTGCCCTTTGAAGTGCAAAAGTTCACAGAAGGAAAAGTTCCCGAGAATCCGGCGTTCGCGTCTCGAAAGGTTTTTGTGGATACCTATGAGCATTTGCTTGAGGTCTTCGACCATGACCAGTTGGTCTGCGTTTTTCCGATCACGCCGGGATCGAAAACGCTCCCCGCGCCGGTCGGCACATGGAAAATTCTGGGCGCAACTGTTTGGCCGTGGTTCCGCTATGACGAAGGCATGCTCAACTACGGGGTGCGCACGGAAAATTATTACAATCTACCGCCGGGCCCTAACAACCTCGTCGGCATTCTCTGGATGGGCTTAAACAAACCTGGCATTGGCATTCACGGCACAAACAATCCGGAGACAATTGGCCGCGCCGCAAGTCACGGTTGCATTCGCTTGGCGAACTGGGACGCCGCGCGGGTGAAAGACTTGGTCAGTGTAGGCAATACGGTAATCATTTTTTAGGTGTAATTTTTTGTCATCCCGAGCCGCGCAGACGGCGAGGGACCTCGCGATCGAAGCTGGCGCCTCCACCTAGATTGTGTGACCAATCAGCTTGCGAGGGGTCCCTCGCTCCGCTCGGGATGACGGCGACCGCCGTCCGGCGCGCTCGGAGAGCGGGCCTACCAAATCTCTCAAAGATTTTTCGCGCGGAATCGCGTTTTCAAACGTCTACGCTTTAGATCGCAATACAATGGATGCCAGTGAACGTGAACAATACCGGGCCGCCATTCAAGGTGATCGGGAAGCATTTGAAATGATTATTCGCACACATAGCCGGACGCTTTTCGCCATTGCTTACAGCATTTTGCAAAGCCGCGAGGAAGCCGAAGACGTCGTGCAAGACTCGCTCGTTAAAGCCTGGAAAACTCGCTGGCGTGTGCGCGATCCAGAAAAATTTCCCGCCTGGCTTTGCATGATCGCGCGTCATCGAGCGCACGATGTTTTTCGCAAACGGCGCACTGTCTCGCGTTTCGACGAAGCAATCGAAGCAACCGATCCCGAATCTCCCGACACAACCGCTTTAGATCAGCACCTGCATGCCGCGCTTGCAGATTTGCCGGAGCTACATCGCGCCGCGCTCACGCTGCGTTATTTCGAAGAAATGGATTATCACACCATCGAAAATACCTTGGGCATGACGAATGGCGCGCTGCGCGGAATTCTTGGCCGCGCTCTCGCTTCGTTGCGCAAACAGCTCCGTCCCGCTCTCGCCTCACTGGATTAGACGAATGACAACGATTCACGACGAAATCGACAACTGGCTCGCCGCCGATCTGCACGGCGAGCTTTCCGAGAACGAAAGAAGCGTGCTTCACACGCACCTGGTCGATTGCGCCACCTGTCGGAAAACTCATCAGGAAACCAAAACCATGAATAAGATTCTTGAAGAAACTCTCGCTCAGGAAAAACCCGATCTGCGTTTTGAACACCGAATGCTGTCCCGTTTTCGCAGTCGCATTCCGCAACGAAGCGGACTCGTAAAGTCGCTTGTCGATGTGATGCGTTTGCGCGCTGTGCAGATTACTGCCGTCGCCGCCATCCTTTTGGCACTAATTCAAGTCGGCCGCATGATCACTGGCGAACGTGCAAATATGCTGCGCGGTCGTGAGGGTTACGCGAACGAGGAATTGTTCCGACAACAGCGATCCCAGGTGGCGTCAGGAGTCGGTCGAGCCGGTGGTCTAGATAAATCCGACGAACTCGCCGCCGGCCGATCAAAAGACTTGGCGATTAAGGCACCGCCGCCGTCCTTGCCCGCAAGTCGACCGGACTTTCATGAAAACGCCAAGACGCCGTCTACGACAGTTGCGCAGGGAAAGGTGGCACAACCAGAGGTTACTGAGATGCCGGGAGTCTTTGCAGCGCCGGAGAATTTTGCCCGCGCTGAAGCAGCTGAACAAAAGCCGGCGGAAACGCCTGCTCCAGCATTAGCCAATCGCAAACTGATTCGCAACGCGACGGTGCAGCTTGAGATCCTTAGCTTTGATGATGCGCTGCAAAAGATCACCGCGTTTGCTAATGAACAACATGGATATGTCGCGACAACGGATTCCCAGAAACAGTCAAATGGAAAGCTGCGAGGCGAAGTCGTCGTCAAGATTCTGCCTGAAAACCTGGATCCGTTTCTGCAAAAGCTTCGCGGCCTTGGCGAATTAAAGAACCAGACGCTCGGCACCGAGGACGTCACGAAAGCATACTTCGATACGGACGCACGGCTCAAGAACGCGCACGTTATGGAGCAGCGTTTGATCGACATGCTGAAAATGAAGACCGGCAAGGTTTCCGATTTGCTGCAAGTGGAGAAGGAACTTGGCCGCGTGCGCGAAGACATCGAGAAGATGAAGGGCGACCTGAAGTATTGGGATTCTCAAGTGCAGTTCGCCACAGTGACGGTTTCGCTTGCGGAGAAAGACATGGAAGAACCAGCGGCGTTTCTGCTCAAGGAGCGCGCTCAACTCTCGCTTTACGCGCCAGATGTAGAGAAGATCTACAACGACATTAAAGCGCTGGCGTCGCCAAAGGTGCAGATCACGAACGCGCAACTGAACCGTGATTATTCAGGACGCGTCTCCGCGACAATGAGCATGTTGATCGCGCCGGAAGAAAGCGACGCTGTAATCGGACGCGTAAAAGGTTTCGGGCGCGTAGAGAATTTTCAAATGCAAACGCAGCGCATTGCACAAGGCGGCAGCGGCATTTCTGAAAATGCCAAGACCAAACGCGACAAGGTGGAACTCAACATTAGCGTCTCTCGGGAGGAACAAGAGCAAGCTTTGCAACAAACCAGTCTGCGCATTCGCACGTCGTCGGTGGACGAAAAGGCAAAGGAGCTTCGCGCTTTGGCCGAGAAGCAAGGCGGACGCGTTCGGAATTCGACCTTTAATCGGGATCCCGACGGACGCGAACTGGCAAACGTTTGGCTGCGCGTGCCGATGAAGAATTACTTTTCACTCATGCAATCGCTCAACTCGCTGGGCAAAGTCGAAAACGCGAGTGTGCAACGCCAGGACCGCACGGACGCCCAGATCGATGAAGCCAGCGCACCGGCCGACGTCTCGATCCAGGTTTACAGCCAGGGCAACATCATTTCGCACGAGACTGGTTTGCTCGCCACGCTCCGACGCACGCTGGCGCAAAGCGCCGGGGCCATCATGTGGAGCTTGCGCATGATCGGCGTGGCGATCGCATTTCTGGCGCCCTGGGCTATTGCGTTGATCGCGCTAATCTGGATTACGAGACACATCATTCGCACGAACCGATAGGGTCAAACTAAGTAAGCTGGCCCGCATTTTGCCGGCTTGTCTTTACACGCAGGGCAGGAAGCTTGCGTTACTCTTGCGCGAGTCATAGGTTATTTTTTGCAAGGAGGTGCCCGATGAAATCTGAAAGCGGTATCAGCTATGACAATGCCGCGGTCGCGGCTTGTCCAAAACATTTGCTCCAGTTCGCAGTCGATCAACGTTACGACGATTACACATCGGTCGATCATGCGGTGTGGCGCTTCATCATGCGCCAGAACATTTTTTTCCTGCGCGAGTACGCGCACAAAGTTTATTTCCAGGGTCTTCTCAACACCGGCATCTCGTTCGACCGAATCCCGCGCATTCAGGAGATGAACGATATTCTTTCGAAAATCGAGTGGGGCGCAGTGGCCGTAGACGGATTCATTCCACCGGCGGCGTTCATGGAATTTCAGGCTTACAAGGTATTGGTGATCGCATGCGACATGCGCCAGATCCATCACATCGAATACACGCCCGCGCCGGACATTGTGCACGAGGCCGCCGGTCACGCGCCCATTATCGTCGATCGTGAATACTCGAAATATCTACAGCGCTTTGGTGAAGTAGGCGCAAAAGCGATGTCGTCGAAAAAAGATTTTGAGCTGTATCAAGCGATCCGCCATTTGTCGATCTTGAAGGAGCGTCCAAACGCTGACCCGAAAGAAGTCGCGGAAGCGACGAAGCTGGTTGAACATCGACAGAAAAATTTGGGTGAGCCTTCTGAAATGGCACTCCTCTCGCGCCTCCATTGGTGGACAGTGGAATACGGATTGATTGGCACTCTGGAGAATCCAAAGATTTACGGCGCGGGGTTGCTTTCATCGATCGGCGAATCGGTCTCGTGTCTCGAGCCGGAGGTGAAGAAGATCCCCTACTCCATCGATGCGCAGAATTACGCGTTCGATATCACTACGAAACAGCCGCAGCTTTTCGTCTGCCGCGATTTCGAGCACTTAAAGGACGTACTCGAAGAATTTGCGAGTAAGATGGCGTATCAGGTTGGAGGACTCGAAGGCATCAATAAGGGAATCGAATGCAACAATACCGCGACGTGCGAATATTCATCCGGCTTGCAAGTGAGTGGCATATTCAACGAAGTCATCACCGACGAAAACAGTTCTCCAATTTATCTGCGGACGAGTGGCAAAACAGCGCTCGCGTTCAGCGACAAAGAACTGGAAGGCCACGGGATCGATTATCACAAGGAAGGCTTCGGTTCGCCGATCGGGAAATGGAAACAAACACCGGCGTCGCCCGAGTTGCTCACGAACGATCAGTTACATGCGCTCGGCATTGTCGAGGGCAGGAAAGCAAAGATTGAGTTTGTCAGCGGGGTCGTAGTTTCCGGCAAAGTCGAGAGAATTTTGCGGCGCGACGGCAAATTGCTGCTTATCACGTTCTCAAACTGCACGGGCAAATATGGCGACCGCATTTTGTTCAATCCCGATTGGGGTACTTATGACATGGCCGTTGGCGAGCAGATCAGTTCAGTCTTTAACGGGGCGGCAGACAAGGATGCCTATAATCAGGTAGCCCTCGTGCCGAAGGAGCGAACAATCAAAGTGCCCTCCGACGCAAAACGGAAACGGCTTGAGAATCTATACGCCCAGGTGCGCAAGATTCGCGAAGGCAAAACAGGTTACGAACGGCTTGGCGAAATTTGGGAAACACAGCAGGCCGAACATCCCGAAGACTGGTTGTTGTCGATGGAAATTTTCGAGATCCTCGATACGACAGATCAACAGCCGGAGCTAAAAGCGAAAATCGAGAAGTTCCTAAACGAAAAGAAGGCGAAGACCAAGGATCTTTCCACGCTGATCGGTTGGGGATTTCGTTTGGTCGAATACCACAACAAACCCGAGTATCAGGCGACGCTACAAGCCTCGCCTAAATAACTGTAGCCGCTTCGCTGCGCGAAGCGTGGCGCTGATGTGAATGGCTCACGCGAGTCGCGCCCACAGGGCGACGCCTACAGCCTTTGTCATTCTGAGCGAAGTCGAGAAGTCTCTGATTGTCTGCTTTGTGCTATCTGGAGGATTCAGAGATCTCTCGACTTCGCTCGAGATGACAATGTTTGATCAAAACGCTTCGTCTTTGAAATGGCGCTTACCTTTCAGCGCCTTCGCGTATTCGTCCTTGCTCAGGATATTCTCGTCGAGCTGTATATCGGTGCGAAGAAAGTTTTGGAACCACGCCTCGATTCGGTGCTGATCTCGCAGCACTTCCTCGGTGATGTAATTGGCGTCGATGTTGATACAGATGGCGCCAACAATTCCAAATTCCCTTCGTTTGATGGGGATCGTCGTGCATTTGAATTTTCGCGACCCGATGTTCAGCTCGTAATTCAATTTTTCTTCGTTAAGGAGCTGACGCTTCTTCAGATCGATCAGCAGATTCGTTGTTCCGTCGCGCAAGTGCCTGCCGGTCGCATTGTTTTCCAGTACGATGAGCGAGTGTGATGGGTCAGCCAGATTGTGCAGCAAGATCTCGATTCCGGTGTTCGGAAACGATTTTCCGATCAGCCGGACAATCCGCTCGTAGTTTTCGAGGAATTCGTGCGTGTCATCGGCGATTGTCTTGCCGTTATATTTCTCGAATAGCTGCGCGTAAACCTTTTGCTCGGCAGGTTCGAGTTGTCCGCGCACGTTATTCTGCTCGCCGATAAAAATGAGCTGTCGCGCCGCCGTATGATCTTCGTTCTTGAGGAAGTAATGCATGCCCAACCGAAAATCCTTGAGGCTGAATTCACCAAAGTTTTCGCGAGTTACGGTGAATGGATAGAAATCGTACTCTTCCAGATTTCGCCCAAACTTGCGACGGCGTTCCTTGTATTTACCCCAAAGAAAACCTGTCGCCAAAAACAGCAGCGAAACAGCGATCGAAGCAACGATGTTAATACTGAGCTCGTTTTGCAGCGCCTTAATCATAGAATGAACATCTTTGCGCTGTAGCCACCGGCCTGTGGCCGGTTACTCTTGGGAAGGTCTGTCGCATGGAAAACGGCTCATAGAGCCGTGGTTACAACTTCCGACGTTGCCTCAGCGATCACAGATTTCCAGTCAAACTGGACAGGGTGATGTTTTCAAGCGCGACGTCAGCCGGTCGCGAAGCGCGTAGGCAACTGCGCTGGCGACATCTTTCGGGGAGATCATTTTGCCGCGCGGCCAATCGCCTTCGATCTCGTTCCAGATGTTCGTGTCGGTCGCCGCTGGATAAACGTTAATCACACGAATTTTGCGGTCGCGTAATTCTTCGCGCACACATTGCGAAAATCCTTCAAGCGCAAACTTGCTCATGCAATACGCGCTCCAGTTGGCGAAGCCGCTCCTGGCGGCGATGGAAAGAATATTCACAACGCTTGACCCCGGCGGCATTCGCGAAGCGAAATGCTGCGTTAACATAAACGGCGCGGTGATATTCACGCCGACGGTTTGTTCCCATTCGATTGTCGTAATTTCTGTGAAGCGTTTCACAACCGCGACGCCGGCATTGTTCACAAGCAAATCGATTGGCGCATTGCCTGCTTCAGAGATGAGCTCGGAGACGCTTGACCGTTTGGCTAAGTCGTGAACCAGGAGAACCACTTCCGCGCACCGTGGCTCGACGGCCTTGCGCGTTTGCGCCAGGGCAACGGTATCGCGCCCGTGCAAGAGAAGCACCGCATCATCTGCGGCGAGCTTCTCGGCAATCGCTCGACCGATTCCGCGGCTAGCGCCTGCAATCAGATAACGTTTCATTTGTGCTCGCAGAAACGTCGAACGCCCAACGCTCAACGTCCAACGCCTAATTGGTAGAAGCTGTAGTGGCAGGCGTGTCGCCTGCGAAATTTATTGCGTTGCAGCCTGCACGGCTGCCACTACAGAACAAGTCGCAGTCAGGTCCTGCGTAACGTAAACCGGTTGTTCGCCGTTTCCCACAAACGCAATCGAACAAGCTGTTGGTTTGCGCGGCTATCGATCTTTGGCCAAAGCGTGCGGACGATGTTTTCTCCGGTCGAAGGGGCGTTTCGAAAATCTTCCGTTTCCAGATCCAGATGCCGATTTCGCCATGGCTCAAGCGATTCTTCGATTGCTTTCTGAAACGCAACAAGGTCGCAGAGCGTTCCGCTGCGCGCATTGTACTCGCCTCCGATGGTTGTTTCTGTCAGGTATCGATGACCGTGACCCGTCGGATTGTTGCACTTGCCATAGAGGTTTGCGTTTTCGCTTTCGGACAACGCGGCGTTATGCAATCGATGCGCCGCGTGGAACGGCACCTGCAATCCCAGAAAAGTCGTATTGTTTCTCCACGCTTCCGCAAAAAAATCTTCGCGCTCATGCAAACGAACGCGGTGCAGCGGAATCATTGTGTTCACGCGTTCGTAGATGTATCCGGCCAGACTTTCGGTTGTAATGGGACGTTCTTTCAACCCGACGACCTCTTCGTTCAGATAGTGATGATCCAGTTCAGTGCGCAATCCGCGGATACAAGTATCGATTGAATCGTAGCGAACCAGCGGCTCTTTGCCGTGAAACTGTTCCTCTCGAAACGTGAGGCGGCAGCGGTAATTGTGACCGTGCAGTGTAGTTGCCGGTCCAAACCAGCGCGCATTTTCATCGGCGCTTAGATGAGGCGATATTGTTCTGCGGGCCGCCGAGAATTCAAACCAGTAATTCGCTTCGCAAGCGCCAGAGGAATAATGAGTCGCACTCCGTTCCGGCGACTCCCTCAGGTGACAACCGCACAGTTTTGCTTGGACGTCAGAGAACACCGGCGCCACATCTATGTAGAGTTGCCCCGCAACGTTCTCGGCAGTCGGCGGAACATCGCGAAAAGCAGGATTATCCTTGTTAAGGAACTTGTGATCGAAGCGTTCGCGCACGATTTTACCGGCCCGCTCTTTTATTTCGCTGATGTTAATCAGCATCCCGGTCGTCGGATCCACGGGACCGGTGAAGATGAAGTAGGCGACGTAATTGCGACCGCTTCCGTAGCGCGCGTTCGTTTCCGGGCCGAAAGCGCTCAGGTTTTCAGCATTGCTCCAATCGCTAACGTGCAAACGCCGGGACGCCGAGAATTCCAGGCGCTTGCTGACTGTCAAAAGCATAACGTCATCACCGCCGCATTTAATAAATGACCGCACGGGGGACACAGCATGAGCCGGGAATTAGTCAAACATTCTTTTGACTTACTCAGAATCCTCATGATCTTTAAGTGAATGAAATTTATAGGCTGGCGGGAGCGGTTGTTCAAAAGCACGCGGGGGAAAATCCTCGATCTCCTGCGGACAAGAGACCGGACGGTGAACGAACTCGCGGGAGAGTTGCGTCTGACTGATAACGCAGTGCGAGCCCACCTTGCCAGTCTAGAGCGCGACAGACTCGTGATCCAGTCAGGCATGAAGCGTGGCATTCGGAAACCGCACACAACGTATGGTCTCGGACCGGACGCGGAATACCTGTTTCCTAAGGCATACGGGCGACTGGTCTCGCTTCTCATGTCGATATTTTCGCGGCAGGTTAAGCCAAGAAACTTGCGCGCAGGAATGCACGCCGCTGGCCGAACTATAGCCAACGAACATCTGCACGAGTTGCGCGGCAAAACCCGCAAGCAAAGAATTGATGCTGCACTCGACATTCTGAAGGAGATGGGCGGCACGGCCAGTTTTCGTGAAGAAGATGGGAAGCACTTCATCTATGGCAACGGCTGTCCAATTGCTGCCGCCACGGCAAATCATCCCGAAGCATGTCTGCTGGCGGAATCATTGCTTAGCGAGATAATTGGCGCACCCGTGAAAGAACATTGCCTCCGCGGACCAGCGCCTTCCTGTCGCTTTGAGGTGAAATAAGCTCGCGTGGCACATTAATTTCGTCAGCAACGAGGAAAATTCGTCATCGAACAATAGTCAAATAAACTCTTGACTTATTATTATGGATCGACAAATTCGTACCCATGAACACGAGCATTGATCAATCACACGCCGCCGGCAGCACGGCTGCTAGTTCGCCGGCTCATCAGGCATACCGGATCCTGCATTTTGGGTTCACAGTTGCGCCCATCCTCGCCGGTTTGGACAAGTTTTTGCACCTGCTGGTCAACTGGGACCAATATGTCCCTGGACTGGTAGCGAGAGTTTCACCCGTACCCACGCACACGCTGATGCTTGTCGTTGGCGTGATTGAGATTGTGGCCGGAATTGGAGTCGCCCTTAAACCACGGATTTTCGCGTACATCGTTGCCGCCTGGCTGGCGGTGATCATAATAAACCTGTTACTGATCCCAGGCTATTTCGATGTAGCACTTCGTGATTTCGGGCTACTTCTAGCGGCTCTTGCACTGGCTCAGTTGAGCCAGCAGTTCGCCCGCAGGTAAGTGTTGCGCAACTCAGCCCCGCACGACGTCGCACGCGCAAGAAAATTGGGCGGCAAAGCCGCATTAGCTTTTGTCAACGCGTTGAGGACAACGCGCTGCGCCTAGTCTTTCAGCAACGAGAGGAATTCGGAGCGCGTTCGTGCGTCCTCTTTGAAAACACCGAGCAAGCACGACGTTTTCATCACCGAGTTTTGTTTTTCAACGCCGCGCATCATCATGCAAAGGTGTTTCGCTTCCACCACCACCGCTACGCCCGAGGGTTCGAGACATCGCATGAGCGACTCAGCAATTTGTGTGGTGAGATTTTCCTGGATCTGCAAGCGACGCGCAAAGACATCGACAATGCGCGCGACTTTGGAAAGGCCAATCACTTTCCCGTTGGGAATGTAGGCGACGTGCACCCGACCAATGAATGGAAGCAGATGATGCTCGCACAGCGAATAAAGCTCAATGTCCTTGACCAGAATGATCTCGCTCGCGTCGGATTCGAAAACAGCATCGTTGATGATTGCGTTGAGGTCCTGGCGATAACCCTGCGTGAGAAATTCCAATGCGCGCGCCGCGCGGTCCGGCGTGCGTCGCAGACCTTCGCGATCCAGGTCCTCGCCAACGCATTCCAGCAACTCGCGATATGCATCTGCAAGTCGGGCAAGACTCTTTTCCTGAAGGCGATTGCTTTCACGCGTGAATCGTTCTTCGAGATCAAGATCGGAATTGCGGCGTTGAATCATGGCTTGTGTCGAGAGCAGCTTAGCATCAAGGAGCAGCGGTCTCCACTCCGCCGCATCGTGGCGCAGGGATCCTGCCTGTGGGGCAACCGGGCGTCTCGCCTGGTTGAGAGTTTTTCTCGGCAGGCAAGATGCCTGCCGGCCCCATAGCGAAGATGGCTGTCCTACTATTCGAGCCAACTCTGTGGATATTTCGGATCGTCAAGCGCCAGCGAGTCCTCTGTAAGCTCGAGTGTGTGTTGAGTATCGAACATCACCGCGAGCTCTTCGGTGCGCGTTGCGCTCTTGCTCGCCATGATCGTGCCCGGGTGTGGGCCGTGCGGGATCCCGCGCGGATGCAACGTAATTGAACCGCTCTCAATCCCGCGACGCGAACCGAAATTCCCGCGAACATAAAAAAGAACTTCGTCAGCTTCTACGTTGTCGTGCACCCACGGAATTTTCACGGCCTCAGGATGCGTATCGAGCATTCGCGGAGCAAACGTGCACACCACATAACCGCGAATCTCAAACGTCTGATGAATCGGCGGCGGTTGATGAAGAGTGCCGGTGATCGGTTCAAAATCCTGCGCGTTAAACGTAAACGGATAGAGATAGCCATCCCACCCAACAGCATCGAAGGGATGATGAGCCAGCGTCACGCGCGTGAGCCGCGCTCCGTCTTTTACCAGAACATCGACATCTTCCTCTTTGTTGATCGTAATTATCTCGCAAGGAGCGTGAAGATCGCGCTCCGAATAGGGCGCGCCCATTTTGATTTGGCCCTCATGATTTAAGTAGCGTTGCGGAATCCGAACGGGGCCGACTGATTCGAGAATGAGATAATCTTCCTCTTCAACCTTGTCCGGCACAAGCCGATACGTGATGCCGCGCGGAATGACAATGTAATCTTCAGCGCGATAAGGCAGCTTGCCGAAAACAGATTCCATCACGCCACTGCCGTGAAAAACGAAAATAATCTCATCCGCGCCGCCGTTTTTATAATATTCAAATTTATCGTAGGCCTTTGCCGGTCTCGCTCGATAGGCAATCACATCCTGATTAAACAACATCGGGACGCGCCCGGTGTAGAGATCGCCGCGCCGCGGAATATTGGCCGTCTTCAAGTGATGATGCCGTAACGGACTGTCAGTCACTTTTTTCGGTTCCCAATTCTTGATCAACTCGACGTTGCGAACACGCGTGGGCGGCCGCAGGTGATACATGATCGAGTACGCTTCATCGAAACCTTGTGTGGTAAACACGTGCTCATAAGCGATGCCTTCGTTTTTGTAAGTCGGCCCCTGCCCATTCCGATGAAACCAGATGTGATGCTTCCTCGGGATTTCTCCCAGTTTTTGGTAATACGGCATTCTCGAATCCTCCTTGTTGAAAAAATTTGATTAACTCCTCACCCTCCCCCTCTCCTCTTTCGAAGAGGAGAGGCGACCAGCTTGTTCCTCGGCAATGTCATGAACGTACACTCCGCCTTCCGCCTCTCCCTTCTTAAGGGAGAGGATGGAGGTGAGGGTTGACCTGTGCCGAGCTTTCATCTGCTACAAATTACCTCGCGCTGCCTGTTCGCGCTCGATGGCTTCGAACAGCGCTTTGAAATTGCCTTTGCCGAAACTCTTCGCGCCTTTGCGCTGGATGATCTCAAAAAAGAGCGTCGGCCGGTCCTCGACCGGTTTGGTAAAGATTTGCAGCAGATAACCTTCGTCGTCGCGATCAACCAGAATGCCGAGCTGTTTCAGTGCGTTCAGTTCTTCGTCAATATGCCCAACACGATCGAGCAACGTGTCGTAGTAAGTCGAAGGGACTCTCAGGAACTCGAGCCCGCGCTGCTGCAGTGCTGTGACCGTCTCGATGATGTTGTTCGTGGCCATCGCAATGTGCTGCACACCTTCGCCATCGTAAAACTCGAGGTATTCCTCCACCTGCGATTTCTTTTTGCCTTCGGCCGGCTCGTTGATCGGAAATTTGACGAAGCCGTTTCCGTTGCTCATCACCTTGCTCATCAAGGCGGAGTATTCAGTGGAAATATCTTTGTCATCGAACGTGAGGATGTTACGGAATCCCATTACGTCTTCGTAAAATTTTACCCACGGGTTCATCTGGTTCCACCCGACGTTGCCGACGCAATGATCGACATGCTGCAATCCCGTTTCCGGCGCGCGGAACGACGGATCCCATCTCACAAAACCCGGCATGAACGGCCCGGTGTAAAAATCGCGCTCGACAAACACATGCACGACTTCGCCGTAAGTGTGGATGCCGCTAAGGACGATTTTGCCATGCTCGTCCTTTAGTGTTTTCGGTTCCATGTGACTTTTGCCGCCGCGCTTGGTGGTTTCTTTCCAGGCGGAAGTTGCGTCTTTCACTTTTAACGCGATCACTTTCACGCCGTCGCCATGTTTATGAATGTGATCGGCGATAGGATGACTCGCCCGAAGCGGTGTCGTCAGAACAAACGTGATCTTGTTCTGCCGGACCACATAACTGGCGCGATCCCGCACGCCGGTTTCCGGTCCGCTGTAGGCCACCGGCTGAAAACCGAGCGCGCTCTTATAAAAGTGCGCTGCCTGTTTCGCGTTGCCGACATGAAATTCAATATGATCTGTGCCTTCGAGCGGCAAAAAATCTTCCTCTACCGCCGGGGGACTCTTCTTTTTTGGAGCAGCAATTGTCGTTGGCATAATGACCTCCTAAATCTCTGGCGCGCAGAACGCGCTCCTAAAATATAAGATCGACCGTCGGCTATCGCAAGGCTACGGCGGGCAGAGACGAGCCTCACAGCCGACGCAACATGAGCGCGCGCGATGCTTCAGCAAACACGATTCACGCAAACCATCCCTGTTGCTCCGCTATAAGCGCGATGCATAATTGATTTGGACGCGACATCGATGCCAAAAAACTCTCTCTCCCATCATCTTGCTGCTCTTTGGTTCGCTGATATCGCCGGCTACAGCGCGCGTGTCGTGGAGGATGAACGTGGCGCACTGCAGCTGGTCGAAATCTTGCAAGGCCTCTCTCGCAGTACTGTTCAGCTCTACGAAGGTCGGGTCGTCAAATTCCTCGGTGATGCGGTTCTCGCCGAATTTCCAAGCACAGAAATGGCTGTGCGCGCAGCGGCTGTGCTGAGCAAAGAATACGCTAAACAGTCGGCCAAGAGCGGTCGCGCGCACGATCTGCGCATCGGCGTTCATCTTGGCGATGTTGCCGTGGACGCAGATGGGGATCTCTACGGCGATGGAGTGAATGCGGCGGCGCGAATCGAAGCAGCGGTCGATCCCGGCCAGGTCGTCATTAGCGAGGACGTCTGGCGTCAAATCCGGGGGCGCGAAGGATTCCGTTTCGAACGGTTGGGTAATCGGAGTCTTAAGGGCGTAGGTTCAATTGATCTCTACGTCGTCACTCTGGACGAAGCTCTGGCGACGACGTCGGTTTCGAACGCGGAAGAAAAGAGCCAGCGTAGCAAGCAAAGGAAAGAAAAGATTCGCTCGATCGCGGTTTTGCCATTTGCCGATCTAAGCGCGGAACACGATCAGGAACACTTCAGTGATGGTGTCGCAGAGGAAATCCTCAACGCCCTCAGCAAGGTGGGCGGTCTCCACGTTCCGGCCAGAACATCCTGTTTCGCGTTTCGCGGAGCCACCCTGGACGCGCGCGAGATTGGCAAGCGTCTCGGGGTCGAGACGCTTCTCGATGGTAGCATCCGAAAAGCTGGAAAGCGTGTCCGGATCAGCGTGCAACTCGTTGATGCGAGTAACGGCTACCAGCTCTGGTCGGAACGCTTCGATCGCGAGATTGAAGATATCTTTGCAATCCAGGACGAGATCGCCCGAAGCGTTCTAGAATCGTTAGGTCTGGCGCTCACTGAACGCGAAGAATTTCGCTTCCTGAAACCCACCACGACCAACATCGAAGCATACGAAGCTTATCTTCGCGGACGTAAGCTTTATCATAAATGGACGCGTCAAAGCGTGGAGTTCGCGCGACAGATGTTCGAGCGCGCGGTCAGGATCGATGCTGGTTTTGCAGCCGCCTGGGCGGGCTTGGCCAACGCTCATGTCGATCTCTTTCGGTGGGGACGGAATCCGCGAGATTTGGAAGAGGCGCAGCGCGCGAGCGAGCATGCATTGAAACTCAATCCAAATTCAGCAGAAGCCCATGTTTCCGCCGGCCAGGCTCTCGCCATTCAGCGACGGTTTGCGGAGGCGGCAATTGCATTTGAACGGGCGATCGAAGAGGACCCAACTCTTTTTGAAGCGTATTACCTTTACGGTCGAGTGCTGTTTGAAAGCGGTGATACCGAGAAATCCGCAAAGCTGTTTGAAAAGGCGCGACATGTGCGACCGGACGATTACCAGTCACAGTGCTTGCTGGGATTGGCATTAACTCAGTTGGGACGGCTGGAGGAGGCTCGTCACACCGACCAAGTCGCAGTCGAGTCGATCGAAAAATATCTTGAGCTCAATCCTGACGAAGCGCGGGCATACAGCCTGGGAGCTAATTCGGCGATGAGGCTGGGAGACAAGGTCCTTTCGAAACGATGGTCCGAGCAGGCGATAGAACTCGCGCCAAACGATCCATTGGTCCTATACAATGCCGCATGTAATTTGGCACTGCTTGGCGAAAGTGAACACGCTCTCGATGGGCTCGAGCGTGCCCTCGAAGCAGGTGTTTCTGTAGGAGACTGGATTCAACACGACCCGGATTTCAAGAGCCTCCGGAGTCACCCACGGTTTCAAGCGATCGTGAAGCGGATCGCGCCTACATAACATCTGTACCTCAATTACTGATCGTGAGCCCGTCACAAAGCTGCGTGGCACAGGAATCTTTGTCCGCCACGGGACAGGACTCGCTGCCGCGAGCCTGTGAGGCGGGAGGAGGCTGGCCTGCCGAATCGGGCTGTTGGACATACAGCCATATGGTCAGTATGGTTTGCCATATGAAGACGACTCTAAACATCGACGATACCGTGATGGCACGACTCCGCGAGGAAGCCGTGCGCCAGCGCAAAACCATGTCAGAGCTCGTCGAGGCGGCCTTGCGCCTTCTGTTTCACTCCGCGAAGCGGTCAAAGAAAAAGAAACTGCGCCCCCTGCCGACCTTTCATGGAGGAAAACCGCGTGTGGACATTGCCGATCGCAACGCGCTCTACGACTTCATGGAGGGTCGGCGCTGAATGTTGGTCGTTGACACCAACGTCCTTATTGCTGCCGCCAACCGAGACGTTGACTTCCATGAAGCCTGTCGGCGAGCTGTTGAGCAGTGCCGAATTCGCACTTCACCATGGTACTTATCGTGGCCGATCTGTTACGAATTCCTGCGCGTTTGCACCCATCCAAATGTGCTGCCGAGACCATGGTCGTTGCGGTCTGCTTGGAATTTTATTGAAAGCGTTCTGGTTTCACCAAGCGCTGGTGTGCTGCTACCAACTGATCACCACAGTGAATTGCTAATACAGGTGATTACTGAAACCCCTCACCTGGCCGGGAACATCTTGCACGATGTCCACACAGCCGTGCTCATGCGCGAACATGGCATCCGCGAGATCTATACTCGTGACAGCGACTTCCATCGTTTTCCTTTTTTAAAGGTGATCGATCCCGTCGCTCGCTAATCTCTAGCAGCGCGAAAAAATAATCACTGCTATTTGCTGATAGTCGTGCGACGCTACAACTGCGGCGGCAGGTGAATGGTTGCGATCATGCAACGAGCGCTTCCGCCACCAAGTTCAATCGTAGGGAGTTCAAGCGGCAGAAGCCGCGCGTAGCGGGTCAATGTTCCGCGTTGTTCCCCCGTCAATGCTTTAGCTGCGCGGCTGGAAAGCACCAGTAGCTTCTCGCCACGCCTGTTCTGTAGTTCAATAGCATTGCCGGTGAAGTTCGCTATCTGATCTGCCGATAGCTCGATGATCTCTTTTCCGGTCTTCTCCAAATGCGCACGCACCTGTTGCCGCTCGGCTTTGTTCGGAATCGTCTCCAGACCAACCATCGCAAAGGCCGTGCCGATACACATTATCACGTTGGTATGATAGATCGGCTGACCATTGGAACCGATGCTGGTGAAAGTGACCGGCTCGTAGCTGAAATCGTCGGCAAAGCGTTGGATCATTTTCGGATTCGAGCGATTTGAGAGCGAGACGTACGCAAATCTATTCAGGTGATCGAACACAAGACTGCCTGTGCCTTCCAGGTAGCAACCTTCATCCTCGAACGGCGAGTAATCGATCACCTCGATGATCCAATAGTGGTTGCGTAGTTCCTCGATGATGTCCTGCCGACGCTCGCGTCGCCGCAGATTTGAATACATCGGGAAAAGGGCGATGCGCCCATCGTGATGCGTCGAGATCCAGTTGTTGGGGAAAACCGCGTCTGGCTTTTCCGGCTCAGCTGTGTCTTCAAAGACGTGCACGTTTACCCCGGCCGTGCGCAGCGTTTGCACGGCTGCGTCGAATTCGTTTCTCGCGACTAGCGTCAACGCATCTAAGTCGCGATTGGCATCACGTTGGAACGCATTATCTGCGGCCGTTTCCGGATTGGGATAAAACCGACCGGGGCGGATCATCAGCACCGAATCGGTGCTTTGCGTGTGCGAAGCACTTTGCGTCATTGACAACTGTATACTATCCCACTCGCCTTGATTCCGCACCTGGGTGGAATGCCTCCAACCGGCTCTCTCGACTCCGCTACGCTCCGTCGGGGATAACGATTTTCACGGATATTTGATGTTCGACGTTTGATGTCTGATTTTTAATCCTCGCCTCAATCCTCTCAACGCTCCGCCCGGTCGCGATCCCAAGGGAGAGGCGGACGCGCTGGTCTGAGTCGCGACGAAGCGCGGGTAGCCCTTACCTCTCCTCCTCGAATGAGGAGAGGACGAAGGTGAGGAGTCGACGTACGACAACTCAGTCGCCGAATGAAATGTCTACGTCACGCGCGGTCTGGACAATTTCGCCGTTCGGCGGGACCAGCTTTAGGCGATTGACCGCTTCTGCGATTGGGACGTGTCGAACCTGATAATTGTGATAGCTCACCATCGAACCGAAGTGCCCTTCGTTTGCCAATTGCACCGCTTTAACTCCAAACCGCGTAGCAAGAATTCGGTCCAAGGTTGTTGGTGCGCCCCCGCGCTGCAGATGGCCTAGCACGCAACAGCGCGTCTCTTTTCCCGTACGTTTCGCAATTTCGCGCGCGACGATGTCGCCAATCCCTCCAAGCCGAAACTCGCCTGCCTCTACGTCGCGCTTCACTTGCTCGCCATGTTTCGGTCGTGCGCCTTCCGCCACGACCACGACCGTTCCCAAACAACCAGCAGCCTCGCGTGCCTTAATCACGCCGGCGATCTTGTCGTAATCGAACGGAATTTCCGGAATCAAAATGATATCCGCGCCACCGGCAATACCGCCGTGCAGCGCGATCCAGCCGGCGTGGCGTCCCATTACTTCAACCACCATCACTCGACGGTGACTGGTGGCGGTAGTGTGCAGCCGGTCGAGCCCGTCGACCACGACATCAACGGCGGAATCGAATCCGAACGTCGTGGCTGTGGCTTCAAGATCGTTGTCGATGGTTTTGGGGACGCCGATGCAATTGATGCCAGCCTCCTGCAATTGCTGCGCCGTCACCAAAGAGCCGTCACCTCCTACGATGATCAACGCTTTCA
>QHNR01000041.1 GCA_003218475.1 Verrucomicrobiota bacterium
ATCGTTCAGACGCTGTTCGATGTACTCCTCGGGCGCCATCATTTTTCTTAGAACCTAACAAGTCTCTCCGACTTTCAGGTCAAATTCGAGCATGAGTTAGCGACTGGATTAAGTAAAGCAAAACCGTCGGGTGAGCCGCTCCCGATCCCTGCGACTCGGCTTATGCAATCGACGGAGAATTGGAAAAGAAATCTTGCGCTTCAGTTTCAAGTTCCCGTAAGAAATCTTAGCGCCTGGTTTTGAGAACCTTCGCGCGAGAAATCAATGACAGGGACAGGAATTGTGGACCGCGCCTATCTCACAGATAATCTTTCAGACTTTTTTTGGACGGATTCGCCTTCATGCATTAACTTCGCACCCACAGCCCGCTCACAAAGATGCCAAAGTATTGGATGATCAATGATCGCAGCCAGGGGGGCGTTGGACCGGACGTCAGTACCGATGGGATGACTTATTGGGTCAGCGATAAACAACCGCTGACTGATATTAAGAATTGGCGGCAAGTTACTCGTGCCAATTTCCAGAAGCTTCTGGTCGCAGCGGCCGACAAATTTCCAGCGCACGACCCGGCCGAGAACGAGAAACAAAGCCACGTCACCATTCTTGTGCATGGCTTTAACAACAGGTTTACGTCGGCCACCAGATTTTATCAGGATCTCTGTGGAAGACTTTTTGAAGGTCCAGACAGTCTCGGCCTGTGCATTCTGTACGACTGGCCGTCACGCGGAAGCATCCTGGGCTATGAGCCTGATCGTTCACATGCGCGCCTGTGTGCTCACGATCTAACGGACGTGTTGAGCGCACTATTCGATTGGTTGGTAGATAAACAGCAGGAAACCATTAATAACCCTGCAAAGGCCTGCAAAGCGAAGGTCTCCCTGATCTCCCACAGCATGGGAAACTATGTTGTGCAAAAGGCGATGGCGGCGGCGTGGACTCGGAAAAATCAACCTTTGCTCGTTAGTCTCATCAATCAGCTCGTAATGGTCGCCGGCGATGTCGACAGCGACTTATTCGATGCGGGTGCACCGGATAACAACGATGGCAACGCTGTAGCTAATCTCACCTATCGGATCACGGCGCTTTACAGCGGACGCGACTCTGTCCTTGGCGCGTCTGCCGGACTAAAACATTTCGGCATGCGACGCCTGGGCCGCACTGGGCTTTCGAATCGACCGCCCTTGGCAGATCCGTCCTCGCCAACAGACAATGTCTGGGACGTTGATTGTTCCAGCTTTTTCCCACCGGAAGTCGACGGCGCGGCAATTCACGGTGCCTATTTCGTCAATGAAGGAACACTCAACCTGATGCGCCACGTCCTGCGCGGCATCGACCGTGGCGTGCTCGATACCCTTGGATACACCAAAGGCGCGGCCTGGCCGTAAGCGCGATGAGGGCAAGCGGAAAGACCACGCACGAACTGATGAGACGCACAGTAACGCGTGGTCTTAAGTAGAGGAGCGAAATCTCTTATGGCGAAAAGCCGGAAGGCGAATGTCTGAGGTGATGTCGGAAAAGTCTGCTCCGCCGAAACAGCTGCGAAGACCCGATGGCAGTGCAAATTTCTTTTGGCATCTCCAGGACCTCTATCACGAGCTCAAGCCCTCCCGCTTCGTGTTCATCGTCGCGATCATTGGCGCGATTGTATTTGCCGGAGTCGAGCAAGGGCGGGAAGTCTTACGCGCGCTCGCTGAGGCGGGCGCAAGCACCAGTGTCACCGGCGCACTGCGACTGACGATGTTCGGTACCGGGCTGGCGATTTGGTCGCTGGCCAGTTGGTACTCCGCACGCGTCCTTTTGTATTTCGATTTTCCGAAATCGCATGAAGCCCACCCGCGACGGACAGGAATTTGGCAACGCCTGCATTCATGGCTGCAGAGAAACGTCCCGAGAATTCTCGGCGTGGCACCAATGGCAATCGTGGGCTGGAGCTTTCTGCGCGTGCGCGGCACTTACGAATCCGATCCTCCGCCGTCGCTGTTGTATCTCGGGCTGCTGATGCTTGGCGGTGGCGTCCTGCTGTACGTGTTTTTCGTTTTGCGGAGGCGCTGGATCGAACGGCATGATCCGCAAGCTGCGCGACAGACATATCAGCAGCTCTCGCAACTGCCGCGCGATTCCGCCGCTGTGCTCACGCTCATGGCTGGCCTCTCACTCGCGTTATGCGCCATGTTCGTCGTCGAGCCTGTCTATTTCGCGGGAGCTATCGGCACAGGCGCGGTGTTAACGTTCGCAGCAGCGTGCTGGGTTTTCTGGGGCAGCGCGCTGGTTTATTTCGGAAGCTGGAAACGCATACCGGTAATCACTCTCATCGTTCTCCTGGTTCTCATCAGCAGTCTGTTCAATGACAATCACGACGTGCGCGTTGTGGCGCGCGACGAATTTTCGCGCCCGACGTTGCGCCAGGCGCTGCTGGATTGGAACTCGCACATCACCACCAAATATCCCGAGCGACCCGTGCATCCTCTCTTCATCGTCGCAACCGAAGGTGGCGGAATTCGTGCAGCCTATTGGACGACAACCGTGCTAGGCACGATCCAAGATGTGGATTCAAGTTTTGCCGATCATGTTTTTGCAATCAGCGGCGTTTCCGGTGGAAGTTTGGGCGCTGCGGTATTTGATGCCTTGGTCGCTGACGCAGTGCCGCAGGGCGAGTTCGCGATACGGGGCCAGGGCGTACTCGGCCAGGATTTTCTTTCGCCAGCTATCGCCGCGATGTTTTACCCGGATTTGATCCAGCGGTTTCTGCCGTTTCGTATTTTGTTTCTCGACCGCGGCCGCTGGATGGAACGCAGCTGGGAAAATGCATGGCGCAACACCCTGCACACCGATCGCTTAGCGAAACCCTTTCTCGATCTCTGGCAAGATCGACATCTGTATGTACCGTCTCTGTTCCTCAACGCCACCTCGGTCGAAAGCGGCAATCGCATCATCGCAGCAAACGTCTTGATCGACGCCAATTTTCTTGAGGCGACAGATGCCACGGGAAAGTTGTTGCCTGTATCGCAACACACAGAGCGCCGGCACCCGAAGATCGACGTGCGGCTCAGCACCGCCGCGCATATGAGCGCGCGATTCACCTATGTGAGTCCCGCCGGCCGTTTTGCCCTGGACGGCACGCATGTCGTCGATGGCGGTTATTTCGAAAACTCCGGCGCCGCAACTGCGCTGGATATTTTACGGCAGGTAAACAACGAAGTCCGTCGGAATGCCGAGTTGCGCGCCATCATTCCGCAGATCATCATGATCAGCAACAATCCGCTCGGCGTTGCTTCCGGCAGTCGCGATCTGACGATGACGAAGCAAGCACTCAAGAACGTCGCGCGCAGCGCAACTGCAGAAGCCGCCCGGCGTGAACCAGGAACATTTCTGGAAGACGCGCTTGCGCCGGCGTATGCGTTGCTCTCTACGCGCGACGCACGCGGCGAGTACGCGCAGAAGGCCATCGGACAGGCGCAGCGAGAATTTTGCGACGCGATCAAAGCACAACTAGGAATTCAAGTGGCCGGGCCGCAGTGCTCGTATTTCTTTTCGCTCGCGCCGGCGACCGTTCCCTTGCTCCTCGGTTGGATGCTCTCAAACCGCGCGGCCGAGGCAATGCAAAAAGAAATGTTCGATTCAGGATTGTCAGCAAAAGCACCGGTGCCAACATGGAATCAAGCAATGCTTAACCAAATCATCGCCGCGCTTCACAGCGAAAGGCATTAGCGAGAAACCAGCGCGAGACGAATTCCAAATCGCTGACAGAGCGGACTGAAACTCAATGGCACCTGGCTGGTTGTCCTCTCTGCTTGCGAGACTGGCTCGGGCGAAGCGCGCGCTGGTGAAAGTGTGATGGGCCTAAGGCGAGGTTTCATCCAGGCCGGCGAGCAGAATTTGTTGATGACGCTATGGCTAATCAGCGATAGGGCGATGGTACAGATCATGTTAGATTTCTACGAAGCTGCCGATAAGACCCACAACGCAATTTTTATCGCAGCTCATTCGTCTTTGGAAGCTTTATGTTGCGCAACCACGATTTATGACCGGTAGCATTGCGAAATCAGTCAGAGCCGAAGCTGAAAAGCCTTTACTCGGCGCACGAAAAAAGATATCATCACCGAGAAGTGAAGAATTCGTATGAGAAAATCGGTACGATCAACGGCCTCTGATCTAAATATATGACCGTTCCGAAGTTAACTGCTGCCTTAGCTAAGGAATATAACGATCTCTTTAATCGTTGCGAAATGGCACCTGATAAAATGACTGAAGTCGAAGGAGTGGTTGAGCGAATTCTCCAGTTCCAGAATCGTTACGCGCCGATCGCTGCTGAATCGACTGTGCCGTGGTACGTGATCGCCGTCATTCATGATATGGAATGCGGTCTCGATTTTACCAAGCACTTGCATAATGGCGACTCGCTCAAGCGCCGCACGGTCAACGTACCGGCCGGCCGCCCGAAAACCGGCCAGCCACCTTTTACCTTCGAGGTGAGCGCGCTGGACGCGCTCGAGTACGACGGATTCACCGCGTGGAGCGACTGGAGCATCGCAGGAATTTGTTACAAGCTCGAAGGCTACAACGGTTGGGGATATCGCGCGCACAAAATCAACAGCCCGTATCTCTGGAGTTACTCGAACCTTTACACGAGGGGCAAATATGTTGAGGACAACCAATGGTCGGGCACAGCTGTTTCGCGCCAATGTGGAGCCGCCGTCATCCTTCGACGCATGAGCGACCATGGCACTATCGATCTTGTCTCAGCGCCTTCATCCAAGCTTACCGATGCCGCAACGCTGGCCGAGGTTCCGCGGCACTTATTCGATGGTTAATTGAGCAATACGGCATTCCTATGAAAAAAAAGAAACCGCAGTTAAAACGTCGCAGCGCAAGAGCAACCGGTTCCGGGAAAGCAAAACGAAAAAAATCAGCGAAGGCGAAACCGACTCTGACGCAACGCCTGGCGCGGGCAAAAAAGCTGGAGGCATTGGATGCAGGGAAACCTGCGTTTAGAGTCTCGCGAGAAAGGGCTCTGGCATCTCAGCCGTTGGCTTTGGGGTCGCATCCGTTCCGCAACGATGATTTCCCGCAAACATACATTCAGCAAATTTCGGTGAGGCTGGACGATCCTGATCACCCTCTCACGCTTACTTGGACTGGATCTAATGCTGCCAGTCAACAGACCGGGCCGTTCAGGACATCACCCGGTGCAGGGTTAAGAGGTCTCAATTGCGATAATGATGCCACGAGTCGACGATCGGGCTCCAAATGCACTCCGAAAGGGATCTACCCCGTGCAAGGCTTTCAGCGGAGCCTTAATAGTGATTCTCGCGCGACATATGTCACCTGGTTCATGCAACGCCGGGGCATCGCGCTTCACTATTTTCCAATTGTCCCCGCGTACGCAGCTTCCCACGGCTGCGTGCGTATTCAGTCGGTAGATGTGGCGCGACTTATCCAAGACAATTCACTAGTGGGTAACACCCAGGTGGTGGTAAGCGGAACCTGGACAAAGCCGGCAAAGCAATGGAGCTAAACTTTCGCTCTTAAGCTTGCGGGAGGTAACCCTGCCACTGATTTAGTCTGGGAGTAGGATCGATTAAGTCCTTTCGACGCATAAACGAAATGCCGTCCGATCTTTTCTTCGATCTGGCTGCATCTGTGATTGTCAACGGTCCCGAAGCGCTCTTGTCGTAAAGCTCCAAGTGCAACATATCGCTTGGGACTTGAATACCGACCAAGTGTCCAACTCTGGCGATTTGCTCTCCAGCTCGGACCTTGTCTCCCTGTTTCACGGTCGTTTTTGCCTGGATTTCTCCGTAACGCGCCAGGAAGTCGCCGTGATCGACTTCCAAAGCGAACGTCTGGCAATAAAACGGATACGGGCCACGAATCACGATGCCGTCACCGATGGCGTGTATCCAAGTGCCTTTTCCAAAATACAAGTCGCAACCGGCATGGGCACGGGCGCCGTTGCTGCGATTAGAAGCAAACGCGCGGGGCGAGCGAATCCAGTCTGCCGCGGGAAGTGTTGGAAAAGGAAACAAGAATTCGCCGGCGTTGCTGGAAACATCCGGCTGGTTCGGCGTTTCGTGGACTGCCGGTTTCTCGTCCACGGCGTCCAAGAGTGCGTGCCATGTCTGACTGTCCGGTATAATCAGACCATCCACTGAGGTAGTGAAACGACTTTGAAAGGCTTCGATTGCCGTGACCGTGTTCGAAGTCGCAGGAGGCTGGGCGATTTTTCCATCAACCCCTTTCGGATCAAGCTCAGGAGCTTGTAACGCGTGCGCAGCTGTTTCCAAAAGACGCTGCACGATTTGTACATCGGGTTGGAGGTTGCTTGCCCCTTTTTCCCAACGCCCGACTGATCTGGAGATTTGTGAGCTCAAGTGATCAAATTCAGACAGCAGGTTTCCGTTAACTTCCGCCCGCAGCTTGCAGGAGTGCCTGCCACGTCTGACTGGCGGGGTCAATTAATCCATCAATCGAAATGTTGGAACGGCTCTGAAAAGCTTCGATTGCAACCACCGTATTCGACGTCGCAGGCGGCCGCGCAATCTTTCCATCAACGCCCTTCGGATCAATCTGAGGAGCTTGTAGTCTTTGCGCCGCCGCTTGCAAGAGGCGTTGCACAGTTTCCACGTCCGCTTGAAGATTGCGCGCGCCTTTCTCCCAGCGGCCGACGGAGCCAGCAATTACTGCGAGCGGAGTGTTGGAGACATCATTAGACTTGGTCGTCGTGTCGGACTCCTGTTCCTGCTTGTCTTCCGCCTCAAGAGCGGCGCTCACATTTGCATCCAAAAAAAGGCTTTTGTCCTTCCGGGAGCTCAGGATCTCGACGGCTTGGTCGACGTTACCCTTCATCGTTTTGAAATCGGTCGGGGTAAAGAGGAGCTCGGTTTGATACCACTGGGCGACTTCCGGCTTCTGGAGCTCCTTTTGCAGGTCAAGAAGTCGGTTATACGTTTTGGGATCCATGTGGCTGATTTTGTCCAGAAGATGGTAACTCTTGGCCGAATTCCCGCTGATAAGGCCAGCGTCGTTGTCCTTCATGATGATGCGATTGATTAGAACCGCTTCTGGAGGAATCTCCTTCAACTGTTCGGCGGCCTTTGTAGAATCGCCCTTCTTGGTCTTGTGTTTCACAGCACCGTTTTCAATCCATACGTAGATCTTCTGAGAATGCATATTTCCGCTGAAGCGATCAGCCTGGCTCATGATAAAGTCCATGAGTACCATTTCAGAAAGATCCTTTACTTGGACGATTTGCTGAACCGCGGCCTGATTAAGTTTACCACTGCCGTCTTTGCAGTTTAACTTCAACAGGTTGGAGTTGGTTACTTTGCCAAACTCAGCCGAGGCTGCAAAAGCACCGGCTCCCCCGAGGTCGCTCAAATGAGGATAACTTTGTTCTCCTGTGGGGTTGGCCTGCAAAGCGCCGTAAAGCTGCTTCCCATCTTCGGTATAGAGGGTGGAATTACTGTGGGCATCGTCCAAGGCTCTCAGCTCGGTCCACTGCTTTCGGTTGTTCGATCCGATTGCCTTCGACTTCCCCAAATCAGCCAGAGACTTGTGCGCGGCCACGTCCATCGTCCGGACGATGGCAGGCTCGACATGGCCTGTATCAAGGAACCGCGACAAATGGTAGTAGCCGAGAATGGAGGGGCTGTAGGTGAAATGAGTCGGAATGGACTGCTTATATTTCGCTATGACGTTGTCACCGCTTGAATGAGCCTTTCCTGTGTGGCTTGCGGCGTAACCGAGATGGCTTGTTCCTGCCGGCAACCTGACCGAGTGGATATTGATCCCCGGTGAAGTGCTGTAGGTTTTGGGGATCAGAACGATGTCCAATCCTTCTTTAGTTTTACCATTGTAAAAATCGATCCCGGCCAGTTCCCTTTCCTTTTCGATATCTTTCTTGCTGTAAATCTCGGGATGTCCAGGGAAGGCCGCGGGACGGATCGCTAGCTCAACCGTGCCGTTGGGAGCGGCGTGGCTGATTGTCTCCTGCCCCGTGGGCATTTTCATGTGAAAATCAACACCAGAAAGTCCAGACACCAGGGTTGGTGTCGCATTGGGTCCGCAACATCTTTCGAAACCTGCTGTCGGTCATTCTAATTATTACGCTTTCTGACAACTGCCGTGTCGTTAATTTTGCGGAAGGGGAGCTGACGTAGCGCTATCTGAAGAAGGCGAAGTGACGGCACTTTCTGGTTCGGCGTTCTTCGCCTGAGCTGCTTCGATCTCTTTTGCGTAAAGTTTCTTCATCGTTCCCTCAAAATCCAGGTCGACCTGAATATCTTTGGCGTCTACTCTGCTTTTGAGCGATGCGGCCTGCTTAATGAGACTGACTCTCATCTGATCATAGTTCTCACCTGAGATATGGACGGCGTTCACAAAGTAGTCTTTTACCTTCGCGGCCGAGCCGGGTTCGCTATCTTGCATCAAGCCTGCCAACCACTGCAACCGATTGTAGATCGTTTGGTCAATGTGGTGAGTCTCGTCGAGAATCGGAGTCACAGAGATCGAGTTCTTTTCCCAGTTCATTCCGTCGTCGTTATCCTTGTAGATGATCCGCTTTAACGATTGAATAGGACTAACAGCGTCAGCCTTGTCCTTGTCGCTCACTTTGTCATCCCACTTCACTTTACCTTCATTGGTCACATAGTGTTGCAACTCGTCTATGCTGATGTTGCCCAGGCGATCAACCTGTCGAAAGATTGAATCCAAGATCACCCCGCGGGTCATGTCCTGTGCAAGAGCCAGGTCCTGAAGCGACTTCGCATCGTTCAAGTTTAAAATGTTTACCACTGGCGACTTTGAGGACAGCACTTTGTAGAAGCTGTGTCCTCTAATCGCATCGCGTGTCCAATAGTCCTCGGGACTACTTTCTTCTCCTCGCGGGTTCTGGGCCAGAGACCCATAGACAAGCTTGCCCCCAGAGAGAACTATGCTTGGCCTGGCCGCATTCACCTTGTCTCGCAGATTCGCCCAAGCCGCGGTGCATTCTGGATGGCCGGTCGTTCGGGCCTGGTTGCCGATCTTCTCGAACTCCTGGACATCCATCGTTCGATAAGTCGCGGGCGGCACATCGACAAGATGGCCGAGAAGCCGAGACACATAAAAGGAGGCGAGCCCCGACTGGGCCATGGTACCCACCTTGAACTTCGCTATCTTTTCGCCAGACCTTTTGTTACTGTACTTTTTGGTTTTGCCGGGGCGGTACGGACCTTCCGTTTTTTCAAACGTTTCCTTGCCTAACGTCGGAGGGAGCCGGTAGATTTCCACTCCCGCTGAAGTGTTATGGAGTTTCGGAACGACACCCACGCTCTCGGGCCCGCTTGAGGCGTAGAAGTCGAGACTGCCGAGCTGATCGATCTTATTCTTGTCGCGCTTGGTGAACCAATCATTCGAGCCCGAGAGAGCCTCTTTCTCTTTGAGCTTCACATCAGGAGGAGTGAAGGGAAACTGGATCAGTCGCTGCGCGATTTCGGTAACACCATTAGGCGTTGGGTGGTCTATCAGTGGCGGGTCCCCGAGTGGCAGCGACTCATCGGATACAGAATTCATACTTCAATCCTCCGTTGCGCGTTAGAAAACGCTGATCACACAGTGTTGACGAAAAATCCGCTAAAGAAAAGTAAAAATATCAATAAAATACGGCGAGCAAATGCCGCGCCAGACTAGACGTTTGTTTGGTCATTCATAGACGACGGCGATGTCAACAAACAGTCTTGTTTTGCCAGCGATATGTGCCGGAAGTATCTAGGATTTTTGGAAGAATCGATTTGCTCTAAGAAACGATGGCTGCAGATTTGAACCAATTGCTATGCCTCCGAAAATGAAACGCGCGGCAAAGTAAGAGCGTCATTATGCCGAAGGAATGGTATGTCAGCTTTCACGGCGGCGAAGAAAAGGCCTCGCTAAACAATATCCACGTCTATTCGACTGATGGAAAGCAATTGCGGAAGGCTTTAAACAAAAAAAGTCTTCCCGGGGGAACCAAACTTCGTGAGCTTCGCGGATTCGTATTCGGGCCGGATCAGAACCTGTATGTGGTCAACGCATATTTCGAATATAGCGAAGTCCTGAAGTTCAAGGGCGCGCTTAATGAAAATGGACAGCACGATTTTGCCGAGGTCTTCGTAAAACGCCACGCTGAAATGAATCCAGGGATCGACCATCCCTTTAACGTGGTGTTTGATTCCGAAGGCGACCTTTACGTTTCGAGCCAGAATACTAATCTCATCGCTAGATATCACGGTCCCGCAAGCAAAACAGGTAAGCCAGGAACGCCGATGCCTCTTCCTCAAGGCCTCGATCGCGGAAAAGTGGATCTCCCGCCGGGAACGTTCATTCCGTCGGCGAAGCTTGCGTCAAACGGTCTCCTGGAAGTCAGGGCGGTGATTTTTGCACCAAACAATGATTTGTATGTCGCGGATCGGGCTGCCGATTGCGTACGAATTTATGAGGCCCGCACGGGGCGCCATTTGCGGAATCTTGTTTCGCGAACCGATCAGCTCGACAGGCCGATCCATTTGTTGCTTAGTTCAGATGGTCGTTACCTTCTTATCGGGAGCGGCGGGAACGATTCAATTCTGCGGCATGATCTTCAGCAGGGCTCCACGAGCGTCTTTGTCGAATCAAAGTCCGGGGGTCTCAATGGCCCCGCTGGAATGGCATTCGGCGATGACGGCTTTTTCTATGTTGCCAGTCGCAATTCAAAGGAAATTCTTCGTTACGGTTCGGTCGACGGGCGACCACACGGTAAGCCTTTCATCAAAGACCTGGCGGATAATCCCGAATTTTTGATGCTCGTACGCCATTGAGCCTTTGCACCAACTGCTCAAAGCCAAAACTGCCCTATTCTAAAGGATTGACTGCGCTGTCGAAATTTGGCATTAACAAATGTCCATGAAGAATTACCTCACAACAGCATCGATCGTGGCGTCGCTGGTTTTATCCGGCTGTGCTTCTGTAAACACGGCGCATACTCCTCCAGAAGGTAGCGCAGAGAGGAATGCAATCCTGCAGGCAGTTCACCATGCGTTAGCTCGTCAGGGACGGAAGAATCTCGTGCTGATTGTTCCATACCTGAAGGTTCATAACGGTTGGGCCTGGATACAGGTCAATCCGCAATCGGCAGATGGCAAGCAACATTACGAATCGCAGTCGGGACTTCTGCAGCAGACAACGAACAAATGGAAGCTACTGGAATGGATGCCCGCCGAGGAAGGAACCGATTACAAAAAATACTTCACAAATCTGAAAGCCAAATACCCATCCGCCCCACCTGATATTTTCCCTCAGTAACCGGCTGTCTCTAAATAAAAAGTCCTGTCTAGGAAAAGATTATCACTTCTCCTGAGGTTCCTCTCGCCTGTCATTGGTGGCGGCGTTGTCCTTTCTCTCGCCAATTGTGCCAGCAAGGCCGCGCGCCATCTGCATTGTGTAGCTTAGTGGCGATTTTGTTTTCATCTGCGCGCGACGATCGCGTGTTCGCTGCGATTCGTAAACCGGGTGCGCACTGATGATTGATAGATTGACACTCTGATTGTTACTGACTAGGCTGCCCGGCACCATGAAGGACGCCCTGAGTGTTTTGTTGCGCCTTCTACTCAGCATTTTGCTGTCGCATGCGCTTGAACCCAAGCCATGCCCCAGTTACCGGAACTTATGATTATGCCGGTTATGCAGAAATCGGGCGCGCGAAAAAGATTGGCAAAGCGATAACATGTTTGGATCTACAATTCTCGACGCAGCGATCGGGATAATCTTCATTTATCTGTTGGTGAGTTTGGTTATCAGCGCGATAAACGAGCTGATCGCTGCGATGCTAAAATCTCGCGCGAAAAACCTTTCGCAAGGTATTCAGGCGCTGCTTCAGGATCCTTCGCAGGCTGGTTGGGTGGCACGACTCTATCAGCATCCCTTAATCCAGAGCTTGTCGCCGCCTAATAGTAAGCCTTCTTACATACCTTCTCGCACATTTGCGCTTGCATTATTGGATCTGATTGCGCCGGCCTCTACGGATGGGAGCCGGACACTGGCCGATCTCAAAGCAGGAATGGTCAATTTGCCGGAGCCGCTTCAAAGGACGCTAACCAACTTATTGGACGAAGCGCAACATGACGTGGAGCGGTTAAAGACTCAGATCGAAATTTGGTTTAATAACGGAATGGATCGCGCCAGTGGCTGGTACAAACGCAAGACTCAGTGGATCCAGTTTTTTCTTGGGTTAAGTCTTGTTATTCTTCTTAACATCGACAGTGTGCATATCGGTCGAGCGCTTTTCGCGGTCAATTCTCCACTGCGAGCCTCGCTGGTCGAGAGTGCCAAGAGCTTCGTCGCTGAACCTGGAGGGGCAAACAAGCCCATTAAAGATGTGGTAGACGCAATTAGCACCGCATCCTTGCCAATTGGTTGGACTGAAGTTCCGAAGCGCGATCAATGGCTAACCATCGCCTTGGGCTGGCTGATTACAGCACTCGCCGTTTCCCTGGGTGCACCGTTTTGGTTCGATCTCCTGAATAAGTTTGTCAACATTCGTGCGTCGGGAAAGGCACCGGAAGAAGAGCCGAAGCCACCCAAAGAAGTTCCTGCTCCTAAAGAACCTGGCGGCTGAACTGATTTGTTCAGGCTAGACAAGGGTACCATCAGCGTGGGTTGAGCCAGCGCCAGCCGCCCCTCAAATAGCCACCCAAGCAATTAACCCTCTGGAATCACTGGCTCCTGCTCTTTTGCTTTTCGAAAAATCATCCAGACTCTGGCAAGAACGAGCGCGGCACCTAACAAGGAAGAGATAGGAAAGCTTTCGCCGCCTAACACCCACCCGAGCATGACGGCACCTGGTGGGTGTGATGAGTGAGATACTTTGCAGCTGCGCCACGGTCAGTCGCGGCAGGAGCCAGTAAAGAAGTAGAAACGTGAGCGCCGATCCGATAACGGCGAGATACAGCAGGCAGAAGATTGCCATTGCAGTCCAGTGAAAGTGTGCCGGGTTTCCATCAATGGCAAACCCAAGAACTAACAATGGGGCAATTCCAAAAATCATCTGCCACGCGGCCAGGATAGCGGGCGCGAGCTGGATCGATCGCGCCTTGACCAAGACTTTGGCGTAAGTCGCGCTGGCAGCTCCGATAACAATTCCTAGACCGCCCCAGAAAGCAAGCCGCCCGTTAGAACCGAGTAGCCGCCTACAAATTAGAGCGACACCATCGAGCGCGATGATTGCGCCGCCAAGCTTTTGCAAACGTAACGGTTCATCCGGCAGCATCCAATGTACGAAGATCATGCCGAAAATCGGAATAGTTGCCTGCAGGACAGCAGCAAGACCCGATGAGACATGTAGCTCTGCCCAGAACAGTAACGTGTAGTTGACAGCGAACATAAGGATTCCCGTAATTGCCAGCACTGCGTAATCCAACGCCGGTGGCTGCAGCCGCACTGAGCCGACTGATACGGCGAGAAGCACAATGACCGCGATCAGAAAACGGATTCCGGTATGGGAGATCGGCGGCAGGTCGCGCAATCCAACCTTGATAGCCAGTCACGTCGAACTCCATCGAGCTTTAGGCTGCCAATGGCGCTTTAACTGTGCACCTGTTCTTCTCATCGACACTTCTTGTTTAAGCACCGCACGGCGTTGCGGCTAGAAGATTGCATGCGAGGATACACACTGTTGAGAGGCTTTGTGAAAATTCTTCTCGTCACGTCAGTCACAATTCGGTTAACGAAAAGATTCTTCGCGAGATCTGACGACTCACATGAGAACAATAGGCACCATCCAAGGCAATGACATAATCGAGCTGGATGATGGCAGTGTAAGGTTCTTCGCGGGCGCGACGATCGACGGTGACGGCACAAACGGTCAATTTGGTCAGCCGCCCTGTTATGCTCCGGCATCTTACCACGGACAGACGCTGGATGTTCTCGCAAATGCCGGTCAGCCAGGGAATTGGTTCGGCGTCGTCACCGATACGGGCGATGAAACGGGCACACCCATCGTGCAAAAAGCTACCGACCCCTGCTCCGGCGCGTACGTTTCGGCAACTTCGCTGTATCTGTTCGACAAAAATGGACAGCCGCTGCCGGATTGTTGCCCGTTCAAATATGTGGACTCGGCGACGGTACCTTTCATCGTTGTGCCGCCGATGATCGTTAGCGGTGTGTCCGGCATCGCGCTCGGTTGCCGCTGTCTCGTGACGAATTCGGGAACTGGAAAAACGATCGAAGCTGTCGTCGCAGATATCGGACCGTCGAATCACCTTGGCGAAATCAGCGTCGCCTGCGCTAAAGCAATCGGCGTTTCGACCGGAACAACTCATCCAGCGAACGGCGGGGGTGCAGCGTCGCCGACGATTCGCTATCAGCTCTTTCCCGGAACAGCGGCGGTTGTTAACGGCGTAACCTATCCATTGCAACCCAGCTAGTTCTCCGGAAATTGTGCAGCGTGCTAAATTCCCGCGTGTTGCGCAAGTCGCTGGTCACGTTTTCGGCCCTGTTGTGTTCCGGCTTCTTCTTCGGATTGTACTTGCTGCGGGCGTTAGCTGCGGAGTCCTCTTATGCGCCTCCGCCCTTCGCCTGCGAGGTTCGTTATCACTTTCGCGAGCATTTCCGTCATGCAAAGCCCGGGGAGAAAAGCGTCTCAGCGCCATCATTTGAACGCGAGGCGCTGCCAACGTCCCACGTTGCGATTTCGGACGGCGTATCGGAACGAATCGTAGAAGGGCGCGTGGCACACCTGCCGTATCACTTTTCAGTAAAGATTAGTCGGGGAAGCGATAGCGAAAGCGGAACTCTTGAAGTCGATGTTCTGGATAGCTCGGGCAACTCTCTCGCTGGATTTCCGCAGGTGATGCCCAATCCTCTTACAAAGACAGGGGACTCGAGTCGGAAGGAATTCGAGCTGCCCGTTGAACAGGACCTCAAAAAGAAGATCAAGAAAATGCTCCTCGCGCAGGACCAGTTCCTCACCCATGTCGATTTAATTGTTGGAATGGACGATGATTTTCTATCGGCGGATTTTCCAAAGTGATCTGAAGCGCATCTAATCTGCGCCCATTGGTGCTTGCATTCTTCATGACACCCGACGCGGGCGCATTTTGCTTACTCTAGCTAGCCCTCGGGAAATTGGATAACTCTCTCATCTCCTTCTATCGTAAGTTCCTTCACCTTCCCCTTGCGAAAAATCATCCAGATGCCGGTAAGAACGAGCGCGGCACCTAACAAGGACGAGATCGGAAACGTTTCGCCGCCCAAGAGCCACCCGAGCATAACTGCACCGGGCGGCGTGATAAGCGAGATGCTTTGCAACTGCGCAACAGTCAGTCGGGGCAGGAGCCAGTAAAGAAGCAGAAAGGTGAGTGCCGACCCGATAACGGCAAGATACAGCAGGCAGAACAGGGCCATTGCAGTCCAGTGAAAGCGTGCCGGATTTCCATCAATGGCAAACCCAATAACTAACAATGGGGCAATTCCAAAAATCATCTGCCACGCGGCCAGCATAGCGGGCGCGAGCTGGATCGATCGCGCCTTGACTAAGACGTTGGCGTAGGCGGCGCTGGCGGCTCCAACGACAACTGCTACCCCACCCCAGAAAGCGAGCGACCCGCTAAACCCTAGCAGTCGCCCACAGATCACTGCCACGCCACCGAGGGCGATAAGCACGCCGGCAAGCTTTTGAAACCGTAGCGGTTCATCCGGCAGCATCCAATGTGCGAAGATCATGCCGAAAACAGGAATCGTAGCCTGCAAGACGGCAGCAAGACCCGATGAGACATGTAGCTCCGCCCAGAACAGCAAGGTGTAGTTCACGGCGAACATAAGGATTCCCGTGATCGCCAGAACCGCATAATCGTTGCGGCGCAGCGGGAGCAATCGCGTACGGCCAAACGAGATCGCTATCAACACGGCGATCGCGATTAGAAAACGAATCGCCACAAACGAAATCGGCGGCAGATCGCGGAGGCCAATCTTAATGGCAAGCCACGTCGAGCTCCAAACCACGCAAAGCGTCAACCAAGCCAACGGCACGCCCCATCCCCGTTTGGGACGCAAACTGTGTTTCAGCCTTGCAATTTCCCTTTTCATTCCCGCGCGCGACCATCGCGTCTTGGTTACGATCCGTAAAGACGAACTGGTGCCCGAACCCGAGGAAGCCCACGAAAGATTCTTCTTGTCACCCGGCGGGCATTCCACTAAAACCCACGCCAACCAACCTTAACTCATGAAATCACTCCTAAAACTCTCGCTTACTGCATTTTGTCTCTTGCTTTCAATCCATGTTTTGGTCGCCGAGGAACCAGGAACTTCTTCTGCCGGCGGCGGCAGTCCCGTTCCGGGGATTATCGGGCTTCTCATCGCGCTGCTGGTAATTGTGGCGACGTGGAAAGTATTCACCAAAGCAGGACAACCGGGTTGGGCCAGCATCATCCCGATCTACAATCTCTACATTTGGTGCAAGATCGTCGGCCGGCCATGGTGGTGGATTCTGTTGATGCTCATTCCTTTGGTTAACTTCGTCGTGGCAATTATTCTTTGCATCGATCTGGCGAAGAGCTTCGGCAAAGGCGCAGGATTCGGAATTGGCCTTGCTTTACTGGGAGTCATTTTTCTTCCCATTCTTGGCTTTGGCAGTGCCCAGTATCAAGCACCAGCGGCTGCGCAAGGAGCGGCCGTTTCTTAACCGCAGTAAGTGGCTTCGGAGTGCTCTTCGTTTGGGTCGCGCTGCTCGAGGTGAGCGTAGCTACGCGATCCACTTCGGCTTGCGCTTCTCGTTAAAAGCGGCAATGCCTTCGCGGGCTTCAGCAGATTCTCGGGCTTGCATGTGATACTTTAGCGTGAGATCGACATCTTGCTTCACGGAACGCCACCACAGTTCTTCGATCAATCGTTTCGTTTTCGCAAGCGCACCAGGCGCGCCTTGCAACGCTGACTCGGCGAACTTCAGCGCTTCACTCATAAGGTCATCCTGAGTAACAACCCGATTTACTAACCCGATTTCCTTTGCGCGTTGGGCGTCAATTAACTCGGAGCCTAACAACAGCTCGCGCATGTTTCGTTCGCCTATCTGCCGGCGCAGTAAAGTCATAACTAATCCGGCAACCAACCCGCGACGCACCTCGGGATACCCAATTTTGGTTCGCTCCGCCGCCACGACGAAATCGCATGCCGACATTATGCCCGCTCCACCTGCAACCGCCGCGCCATGGACTGCAGCGACGGTTATGAGATGCGTCTGGCTGACGGTGATCAAAGTATTCGCGACCGCCTCCGCGGTGGCGTGCGCCTTGGCTTGGTCAGCTGCTTCTTTTAAATCGAGGCCGGTACAAAAAGCCGCGCCTGCACCTCGCAAAATTAATATGCGAACATGTGGTTCCTCCGAAGCGACGTGGATCGCAGACATCAATTCGGTCAGCAACTCAATCGTGAGCGCGTTACGGCGCTCAGGCCTGTTGAGAGTCAGGACAGTTATTTGCGGTGTTCGTTTCTCAATAAGAACGAGGGGCATAGGGCGAGTGACGAATTCCGAATGACAAATGTCGAATTAAACTTGGATCACGCCAGTGTGGAAGCGAGCGTGCGGCGTTGGTCGCGAGACATATTCTAACAATCTAATCAAGACATCGCGCGTTTCATGTGGCTGAATGATGGCATCCAGCCAGCCGCGAGCGGCGCCGTAGCGAATGTCAGTTTGCTCCTCATAGCTCTGCTTCACCCTTGCGCGAAGTTCTTCGAGCTCCTCCTGTGTGGCTTTTTTGTCACCTCGTTCGCGAGCGCGAGCCAGGATTGAAAACACAGTGTCCGACGCCTGAGCGGCACCCATCACGGCGTAACGCGCGGTTGGCCAGGCAACGATGAATCGCGGATCATATGCCTTGCCGCACATGGCATAATTGCCGGCCCCGAATGATCCGCCCACGACGACGGTGATCTTCGGCACGGTCGAATTGCTCACCGCGTTCACGAGCTTCGCGCCACTGCGTATGATCCCACTTTGTTCCGCGTCACGCCCAACCATAAAACCAGTGACGTCCTGAAAAAAAATGATCGGCAAACCTGTCTGATTGCAGTCCATCACAAAGCGCGCCGCCTTATCAGCGCTATCGGAATAAATGACGCCACCCATTTGAATGCCTTCCTTCCTGGTCCTTACCTGCAACCGTTGGTTGGCAACAATTCCCACCGGGCGCCCATTGATGCGGGCGTACGCGGTCACAATTGTTTTGCCGTAGTCGGCCTTGTATTCATTCATTGAGTTCGCATCGATGATCGTGGCGAGCAGCTCACGCACATCGTAATTTTTCTGCCCATCAAAGCTGATCAGATCGTAAACCGTATTCGTATCCTTCGCCGGTTTCGGCGCGCCCTCGCCACGGCGAGCAGGCTCAGGTCGCGCCCTACCAGGCACTTCTGCTTCGGGCAAAAGCGCCACAAGCGAACGAAGACGCTTCAGGCAGGATGGATCATCCTTTTCAAAAAAGTCCACTGTCCCGCTTATCTCCGCATGCATTTGCGCGCCGCCTAGTTCTTCCGCATCCACAATCTGACCAATGGCTGCTTGTACCAGAGAAGGCCCCGCAAGATAAAGGCCGCTACCTTTCGTCATCAAGATCTTGTCGCATAGAACGGGTAGGTAAGCCCCACCGGCAACACAATTGCCCATAATCGCGGCAAACTGCGGAATTCCAGCCGCTGAAATGACGGAGTTATTACGAAAGATTCGGCCGAAATCGTCTTCGTCTGGGAAAATTTCATCCTGCATCGGCAGGAACACGCCCGCGGAATCGACCAGGTAAATAAGCGGGAGAGAACATTCGAACGCGATGCGTTGAGCGCGAATGACCTTCTTAGTCGTTTGCGGAAAGAACGCGCCGGCCTTCACCGTGGCGTCGTTCGCGATAATCATGCATGGGACAGCGGCCACGTTGCCGATCCCTGCAACCACCCCGGCCGCGGGAATCTTTCCCCATTCGTCATACATTTTGTAAGCCGCCCAGAGGCCGATCTCGAAAAAGGAAGAATCTTTGTCCAGCAAATGACTAAAACGCTCGCGCACGGGTAACCTGCCCATTTTGCGCTGACGCTCGTGACCAGCCTTGCCCCCGCCTTCGCGCAGTACGGCTTCCTCCTTCGCAATCGCCGCGCAGTGAGCGCGCAATACTTCACCAGTGCTGGACGCAGATGAACGAGCCATGACGCCAAGCACGCTTAATCCGCGAAAGTGCCTGAATCAAGTTCGCCGCGGCGAATCCGTCCTGTGGCGGACTGTAGTCGCGGATATCGCAACCCCACGTTCCCGCAAGCCCGCGGTGGGCAGGCAAGGAACGGCTGCTTCCGACCGCCGTCAGGGGAAAAGTTAGAAGCCGCAGCCAGCCCAAGCTCTTTCTTTTAACTTTTCTTGTTGACACCGCATCTGCATTTCTGGCAAAACGGCTCCTGGGTCAGGTTCTTGCTTAGGGCCAGGCAAAACGAAAGTATACCATGAACGGCCGGAAATGAGTTCTCCAAGGGAAATCAGAGAAGGCCACAATGAAAGAAAAAAGGAAAATTAAACTCATGAAAACTCACCTCAAAATATTCACAACGGTTCTGTCCGTGCTTGCCTGCTGTGCGTTTTTGCCAACAATGCAAGCACAATTACCCCCGGAGATACCCGGGAACCCGGACGGGTGCTATCCCGCGTTCACGACGGCGGAAGGGTGCAACGCCCTTCATCAGCTCTTAGGCGGCATAGGAAACACAGGAGTTGGTTGGTATTCCAACTTTTTAGCCGGTGACGCCAGCTTCAACACCGGTGTTGGTGCTGGAACGCTGGCCCTCACCAGTCGAACAGGGGCCGGGACCGATTCGAATTCCAATACCGCAGTTGGCACCGCAGCGATGATCCTCAACCTCACTGGCAGTAACAACACGGCCGTTGGAACTAATGCGCTCGTCAACAACATGGTCGCCAGCGACAACACCGCTGTCGGCAACTTTGCGCTCTATAATAATGACTCGACCGGGGCCAGCCTTGGCGAGTTCAACACGGCAGTTGGGGGTTCGGCGCTCTTCAATAACACTGATGGCAGGTCAAACACCGCCGTTGGTTTTGATGCGCTCGAACACAACCAAATCGGCAACGTGAACACGGCTGTGGGTGATGGCGCGCTCTCTCAGAATACCGCCGGCGGGAACACGGCCGTGGGCGCTAGCACGCTCCAAAGCAACGATACCGGTTCCGCCAACAACGCCTTCGGTTACCAGGCGCTCATTTTAAACGTCGATGGCGGCCTAAACGTGGCAATGGGTAATGCCGCGCTCTTTTCCAACGTTAGCGCCTCGCTTAACACTGCCATCGGCGTGTTCGCGCTCGCCAATAATGACTCGAGCGCACTCGGCACTGCCGACGCCAACACGGCAGTTGGCTTTGGGGCGCTCTTCAATAACGTGGATGGCGCTTTCAATGTAGCGATGGGTCAATTAGCACTGAACAATGCCGACTCTGATTTCAACACAGCCGTGGGTTTCCAGGCAGGACAAAACCTGATCGCTGGCGTCGAAAACATTTACCTCGGCGATACCGCTGGCACCGTCGACAACACAGGAGCCAACCCTGGGGACGAAACCGGCGTGATACGCATCGGCAGCGTCTTTTCGGGAGGCGCTGGCTGCTTTATCAACGGTATCTACAACCGGTCGTTTGGTCCTGCGGACATGGCTGTGCGCATCGGCAGCAACGGAAAGTTGGGCACCGTGGTCTCGTCGCGGCGCTTTAAGCACGATATTAAACCAATGGACAACGCCAGCGAAGTCATAACGGCGCTCAAACCAGTGACCTTCCACTACAATAACGCCGCTGAAGACAGGCCCGCTTCTGGTTTAATCGCTGAGGACGTGGCCGAGGTAAGCCCGGACCTGGTCATACGCGACAAAGAAGGAAAACCCTTAAGCGTGCGCTACGAAGACGTGAACGTGATGCTGCTCAACGAGTTTCTCAAAGAACACAAAAAAGTCGAGGAACAGCAGGCAAGCATTACCGAGTTGAAGTCAACAGTCGCGCAACAGCAAAAAGGGATGGAGACTCTCACAGCCCAGCTCAAAGAGCAGGCCGCGCAGATCCAAAAAGTGAGCGCCCAGCTCGAAGTGAACAAGCCTGCGCCGCAAGTGGTCGCGAACAAACCGTAAAGCTGCGAGGTGGAACCGCCTTGTGTGTCAAGCACCAAGGCAAATTGGAAAGGCGTTTGCCCCCAGGCGAACGCCTTTACCATTTCCCCTCCTCCTCGACAGCATGCCTGGGCGATTTGCTGATCAGTCATGGGGATCCTCTGCTATCGTTGCTTAGTGCTGTAGTGTGCGCTGTCCTCAGCGCATTCGATATGGGATTGGATGCGGGCAGGCAGAATCCGCTGAGGACAGTCCCGAAAGCGCATGTGTTTAGCGCTAACGGCGCGAAATTCATTGCAGCCTTGAGGCATCCCAGGAACCCGAATCGCGTATAAACAAGCGCTTAAAGCGCGTTTCAGTCGTGTGGGCCGAATCGAAACTTGTGCTGATGGTGGGTCGCGCTTTCAGCGCTGGCGTTTTTTTGGGTTCCACTAATCCTGGGGCGCTACCCCAGGCTCAAGATTGAATGCTGCGCCTTTAGCGCCAAACGCAGCCCCGAAAGCTTTCAGAGCTACAGCGATCTTTGCGTGCGCGGAAGTGACGCTTTCAGCGCGTTCTTTCTTTCAACTTTTCTTGTTGACACCGCATCTGCATTTTTGGCAAAACACGCGTTAAACCGGCTGTAAATGAGTTCCCATGGCGCGCCGTAGCCTCGGCGAAGGCGACTCCAAGGGAAATCAGAGAAGGCCAAAAGAATGAAAGAAAAAAAGAAAATTAAGCTAATGAAAACTCGCCTCAAAATATTCACAACGGTTCTGTCCGTGCTTGCCTGCTGTGCGTTTTTGCCACAAATGCAAGCGCAGTTACCTGCGGAGATACCCGGCAATCCGGACGGGTGCTATCCTGCGTTCACCACAGCGGAAGGGTGCAACGCGCTTCATCAACTCTTCGGCGGCCTGGGAAATACAGCAGTTGGTTGGTATTCCAACTTTTTAGCCGGTGACGCCAGCTTCAACACCGGTGTTGGTGCTGGAACGCTGGCCCTCACCAGTCGAACAGGGGTCGGGACCGAAGGGAATTCCAATACCGCAGTTGGCACCGCAGCGATGATACTCAACCTCAGCGGCAGTAGAAACACGGCCGTTGGAACTAATGCGCTCGTCAACAACATGATCGCCAGCGAGAACAATGCTGTCGGCTTCTTTGCGCTCGATAATAATGACTCGAGCGGAAGCGGCCTTGCCAACGCCAACAACGCTTTTGGCGCTTTCGCGCTTGCCAGCAACATCGACGGAACGTTCAACAGCGCTTTTGGCGATTCTGCGCTCGCGGGCGTCACAACCGGTACACTGAACACGGCCCTCGGTGGTTTCGCCGGGTTCGACATTGACGTCGGCAATAACATTAATGTAATCGGCCTGGCCCAGTCTGGCGTCTCTACCACTAACGGCGAGGTGGACAACAGCACCTATATCAGCAACATCATCGGAGCTGGAGTAGATGCTGGCACCGCCCGCGTAGTATTCGTCGATCAGGATGGAAAATTGGGCACCACAGCACTACCGAACACCGGCAATCTCCCGAGCGGCCAGCCCCAAGCCATGCTCAATGGCAAAGTTAAGGAGTTGCAAGCAACTGTCGCGCAGCAACAGAAGCAAATTGAGGCACTTACTGCGGGCCTGCAGAAAGTGAGCGCGCAGCTTGAAGTGAGCAAACCTGCGCCGCAAGTAGTCACGAACAAACCATAAAGCTGCAGAGTGTAGCGGTGCTTGTGCCAAGCATCGAAAGGAATTGGAAAGGCGTTCGCCCCCCGCGGCGAACGCCTTTACCATTTCGGGTTCCTCGATGTTGTAGCCACGGCGCTGCCCGGCACGCCGAAGCACCGCGAAGGCGGCTGTCGCCGTGCCGGGAGTGGGTACCACCCAGAGCGCCTCGACGCAGCGAGGCGGCTACAACTGCGAACCAAAAGAGATTAACAGAAGCAAACGAAGGAAACGAACTATCGGCATTCACCTCAAATTCAGGCTTCGTTCTCTTCGTTACCTTCTGTGAGACTCCTAGCCCTATCGCGTTCGAGCATGTCTTCGAAGGGTCGGTAAAAATTTGCGTAGAACGGATAAGGCCGCTCCGGCTTTGAAGGCAGGTAGCGCCAGTGTTTATACATCCAGAGCCAGGGCGCCGGGTTTTTTCGGGCGTATGGTTCAAAGGAATTCCAACACGCCTGTGCGATTTGCTGATGAGTCATTTCAGCGGTGCCCTCGATCTTAGGATGGAAGACTATCCGGTAGCGCCCATCCGGCAGCGGCTCGCAATGCGCTGGGATAATCGGGACGCCGGTCTGCTCATGGAGCCAGGCGTGCGCGGAAGTGACGCTGGTTTTTAATCCAAAACAATCAATCGCCACCGCGCCCTGGCTGGGTGGCACGGTAAGATCGACCAGCAGCGCGGTGCGCCCCTTTCGCCGGACCACCTTGTAAAGCCGAATGATTCCACGCTCACGTGGAACCAGCTCGTGACCGGATTGCTCGCGCAATTTTTTGAAAATTGGATCGAGCAACGAGTTTTTAAATTCCTGCGAGATGATTGTGCCTTTCAAATCGAGAAAACCACACGCCAGACTGAGCCATTCAAAGTTGCTGTAGTGATAGCAGGCGATCATGATACTGCGTTCTGGTCCCGTTCCCCGCGCTGTTTCTTCGAGATTTTGCCACTCAATGTAACGAGAGAAATTTTGCAGTGTCAGGCGCGGGCTCCATAGCAGATCGACCATGGTTCGCGCAAAGTATTGAAATGATTCGCGCGCAATTTTTCGCCGCTCATCGGCAGAGAACTGATCGCCAAACGCGACGCGGAGATTGTCGACAGCGACCTCAAATCGCTGCCGATCAAGAAAGCTAAGTAGCGCGCCAGCTATCCGGGCAAGATGATAGCAGACCCTTCGAGAACACAAGGGAATCAGCTTTGTAGCAAGGAGCAGCCCTAACCACTCCAGACGATACCGGATTCGCTTCCATTGCGAACGCATCTCTCACTTTAAGCATGCGGTTGGATGCAAGGCTAGTGAGCACAAAAAAATGACGAAGCACGAATGTCTAATGACCAAAGAAGCTCGAATGTTCGAATGACGAAAAAATTAGGAAAGACGAAGCGGTCCGCGAACTGCTGTTCGTCATTCGGGCTTTGTCATTGGTTCGTCATTCGTCATTCGGATTTCGTCATTTATTCCGTCACCATCCCTGTCCAGGATTGCTTACTGGAGGCAGGCCCTTACGAAACTCCGCCTGCTGACGCTCGGATTCGCTCCGCTGTTGCGCCTCCCGTGTCTGCTGCTCCGGGCTAGGACCGGAAGTGCCACAGCCGGACATTACAACAATAAGTGCTGGAATGAGAAGCATGATTGCCAGCTTTTTCATAGGAAAACAAGGATAATCAAGCTGACGCGTGCGGCAAATTTCCAGGAAGAAAAATCTGAAATGTTAGGTCTTAAATCCGAAGCGTCGGCGCAAATCGCTTAAAACTTAAGCTCCTTGCTTATCCCGATCATCGTCCGATGCCCGCGGAAGATAATCGCGCTCGAGAGGTTTCAAGCGTTCAAGAATTTCGTTCAACGCGAGTTCGTTTTTCAGGTTCAGCTGGTAGTCGAGATCGGCACGGAGGCGGTCCTTATGAGACTGGCGATTCTGCGACATCATGATAATGGGCGCCTGCAATGCGAAGATCATGTTGAGCACAAGGTTGAGCAGAATGAAAGGGTACTTGTCGAACGGTTTTTGCGAGAGCAGCACTGTGTTCATCGCCACCCACACGACAAGAAACCCGATCGCGGTGAAAATGAATTTCCAACTGCCACCGAATTCTGCGATAACATCCGCCGCACGGTCCGCGAGTGTAAGCTGCGCCGCTTCTTCCACATTAACATTGCGGGTGGCAGTATGGCGCAAAAGTTCATCGGTGCGCCGCAGCCGGTTGGCCAAGGCAGTGAGCATTTCCAGTGCGACATTTGGATTGCTCCGCATAAAGGAAAGGAAATGCTCCCGCGAGAGCACGGCGAGCCGCGCGTCCTGTGCAACAATCGCGTCGGCCGAGCGGCGCTGACCGTCGAGCAACGCCATTTCACCAAAAAAATCGCCATACTGTAGTTCGGTTAACGTGACCTCGTGTCCGTCCGTGGTTCGCACGCAAATGCGCACCTTCCCTCGCTCGATTAGATACATGGCGTCGCCCTGGTCGCCCGCCCGGAACAGCGTTGCGCCTGCTTTGCACTCGAGGCTCTCCAGCAAATGACACAATTCCTCGGCCGCCTTGTTATCCAGCGACTCAAACAACGGCACGTGGCGCAGAGTATCGACAGTCATTTAGGTTCTTGGCAGAACGATGAGTAGGATAGCGGCAATTTAGGTTGCCGAGAAGCTTCAATTATTCGGCGCGGTAGTGCACGCTGTCTCAGCGGACCGCTCGGGGTGCTGACCTAGACGTGACTTATGTGCGCTTCAGTTCCAATGATTCGATCGTGTTAAAGCGGCAGAACACGGCCGCAGTCCAAAACGTGGCCGTCGTTGCGCACGGACATTACGTGCTTTGCATTGTGGAGTGCGGGGGCTCCTGCGCCGCTTTTTCATTGGAACGTAGGGCACACGGAATTTTTGCGTGGCCCTGATCAGGCTGGCCTGCTATTGCTCAATTCACTATCGATCTCGCGTCTTATTAGGAGGAACTATGCTGCATCTTATCTGGTACATCATTGTCGGTTTTCTTGCAGGCTGCGTCGCGAAAGCACTACTGCATACACATCTGTCGATCACATGGACAGTCGTGCTCGGTATTGTGGGCTCGATTATCGGCGGAGCAGTCACGCATTTGTTTTACCCGCCGAGCGCTGGGGGTCGATTTCACCCCGGCGGCTTAATTGTTTCCATACTCGGCGCAATCTTAGTCCTTTTTCTCTGGCACAAGTTCCACCTGCATCTGCCGCGCGGGTAAAATCAAGGAGCGACGGCTTCCTAGCCGTCGAGGGATCATGACGGCTGGGAAGCCGTCATTCCTTGTCGCTTCAAATTGACTTGGCTCCGTTCAAATTCTAGGTTGGGAGACGCGTGCGCTGCGCGTTCCAGAATCGTGAAAAGCGTCCTCTTTGTCTGCACAGGTAATATTTGTCGCAGTCCGATCGCGGAAGGGCTTTTTCGTCGTCTGATTGGCAATCGTAGGGACATCGAAGTTCTCTCGGCTGGTGTCCACGCAGTACGCGGTCAGCCGCCAAGCCTTTACGCGGTACAGGTGTGCGCGGAAGAAGGCACAGACATCAGCGATTTGCGGAGCCAGCCGCTCACAGCGGCGCTGGTCGATCGCGCCACGCACATTTTTGCGATGACTGGCGCGCACCTTGAGACGATCCAAACACTGTTTCCTCATGGCGCTGAAAAATCGTTTTTGCTCCGGGAATTTGAAGAACCGGGCACAACTGTCTGGCGCGATGTGCCCGACCCAATCGGTTTAGGCCGCGAAGTGTATGAGGATTGCGCACGCATTATCGGCCGCGCCCTGCCCAGCGTGCTCGCATTCGTAGAGCAAAGTGAACTGGTCCGGCCTGGTGCGAAGCATTCACGCGAGTTATCTTCCTATTCAATGGATGATCTACCTCGCCAGGTTGAAACCGGATCATTCGTTTCGAAACCGCCTCGATACGGCGAGGCGTTGCGCAGAGTCGATCCAGAGATCTTCGATGCGATTGCCGCGGAAGAAAAACGTCAACAGGAAAACATCGAATTGATCGCTTCCGAAAATTTTACCAGCCGCGCGGTGATGGAGGCTCAAGGCAGCGTTCTCACGAACAAATACGCCGAGGGTTATCCGCGAAAACGCTGGTACGGCGGCTGTGAAAATGTTGATACGGCCGAACAGTTGGCGATTGATCGCGCGAAAAGACTATTTGGTTGCGAGCACGTCAACGTCCAGCCTCACAGCGGTGCGCAAGCGAACATGGCAGTCTATTTTTCGATGCTAAAACCAGGCGACAAAATTCTGGCCATGAATCTCGCGCACGGCGGCCATCTCACTCACGGCCATCCGGCCAATTTTTCCGGCAAGTTTTATACCGTCTCGCAATACGGCGTTAGCGAGAAGACCGAGCAGATCGATTATGACGCGTTACAAAAACAAGCCGAGGAAGTGAAGCCGGTCATGATCACCGCCGGCGCGTCTGCCTATCCGCGCATCATCGATTTTCCGCGGCTGCGTCAAATCGCCGATTCGGTCGGCGCGATTCTGTTTATCGATATGGCGCACATCGCTGGTTTGGTGGCCGGTGGGCAACATCCCACTCCGATTCCGCACGCACAGTTTATTACCACCACGACGCATAAAAGTTTGCGCGGTCCGCGCGGCGGCATTGTCATGTGCCAGGAACAATTCGCCAAGCAGATCGACGCCACGGTTTTTCCCGGTGTCCAGGGCGGACCGCTCATGCATGTCATCGCTGCGAAAGCAGTTTGTTTTCAGGAAGCGCTCCAGCCGCAGTTTCGCGAATACCAGCGGCAGGTCGTGTTAAATGCGAAAGCGCTCGCCGCTGGTCTAGCCAAACACGGTTATCGCATCGTCTCCGGCGGTACTGACAACCACCTGATGCTTGTCGATCTTCGCCCCAAGGAAATTAATGGCAAGGAAGCGCAGGAAGTTCTTGATCGTGCCGGCATCACTGTGAACAAGAACGGCATCCCCTTCGATACATATCCGATCTTTAAACCGGGCGGCATCCGCATCGGCACACCTGCGGTGACCACACGCGGGATGAAAGAAGAAGAAATGCTCGACATCGCCGACCTGCTTGCTGAAGCGCTGGCTAATCGCAGCAATGCCGACGCGCTGGAGCAGGTCCGCCAAAAGGTCCTCGACTTAACGAGGAGATTTCCGCTGCCCATTTAGGAAAAATGCGTGCCTCGAAAGTTGTGGGCAGACGAAAAGCGCCGCAAACACCCGCAGAGTTTCACGCGCTGGGTGCTCGCCTGGGAAACTGAGTAGGTTCCATCGTAATGCATCGAGCCGCTGATCAACCCGAACCGAACCCGCTTCGGGAAGGGCTTTCCACTCGCGCAGTGCCGCAGCCGTGCGCCATTGTGATCTTCGGCGCCACGGGCGATCTCACCCATCGCAAACTCATCCCCGCGCTGTATAACCTCGCGGCCGATGGTGAGCTGCCCGCGGGTGCCGCGATTGTCGGATTCGCTCGTCGCAACAAAAGTGACGACGAATTCCGGCGGGATCTTGAAGAGGCCACGCGCAAGTTTTCCCGGCAACCCGTGCGCGACGAAATTTGGAAGACGTTTGCTCAATCGATTTTTTATCATCGGAGCGAGTTCGACGACGAGTCCGGTTACAAAAGCCTGGCCAAACGTCTAGATGAAATCGACAAAAACTACGGCACCCGCGGCAATCGCCTTTTCTATTTTGCAGCTGCTCCAGATCAGTTCGAACCGATCCTCAAGCACTTGAAAGCCGCCGGGTTGAATGAAACGTGCGAGGGAAGCTGGGCTCGCATAATTGTCGAAAAACCGTTCGGAACCGATCTTGCCTCAGCGCGCGAGCTCAATCGAATCATCCGCAATTCTTTTACTGAAGAGCAAACCTATCGGATCGATCATTTTCTCGGTAAAGAAACTGCCCAAAATATTTTGGTACTGCGGTTCGCTAATGCCATTTTCGCTCCGCTTTGGAACACGCATTACGTCGACCATGTGCAGATCACGGCGGCGGAAACGCTGGGCGTCGGGACCCGCGCAGGCTTCTATGAACGCGCAGGCGCCTTGCGGGACATGGTGCAGAACCATCTGTTGCAACTCCTTTGTCTTGTCGCGATGGAACCGCCCACGGATCTGGCCGCTGACAGTATCCGCGACGAAAAGGTAAAAGTGGTGCGATCACTGCGTCGCTGGTCGCGCAATGAAATCGCAGCCAACGTTGTGCGCGGGCAATACACCGCAGGAGCCATCCACGGCGAACCGGTCGTCGGTTATCGCCAGGAACAAAACGTCAATCCGGATTCGCAAACCGAAACTTTCGTAGCGTTACGCTTGTTCATCGACAACTGGCGCTGGGCCGACGTGCCGGTTTACATGCGCGTCGGAAAACGGCTTCCGAAATCGGAAACGGACATTTCCATTCACTTCAAAAAAGCGCCGGCGGTTCTGTTTAATAAGGATTTGAGCGACCTGAATGTCCTCGTGATTCGGATTCAACCCGACGAGGGGATCTCGTTGCGGATTCATGCCAAGGTGCCGGGCACGAGCTTTCGCATCGAGCCCGTCAAAATGGATTTCCACTACGGGACGTCTTTCGGAAAGCCCAGCCCCGAGGCTTACGAACGTTTGCTGCTGGATGCAATGAGCGGCGACGCCACACTGTTTGCGCGCAGCGACGAGGTCGAGGAAGCCTGGGCGTTCATCGATCCTATCGAAGAGGCGTGGCACGCGAACGATGCGGCCGAATTGTTCTTTTATCCTGCGGGATCGTGGGGACCGGAGGCAGCGGATGATTTGCTTGCCCGGGATGGCCGGGCGTGGAGGCGATTATGAACGATATATTTGCAGCGTCATCCCGAGCGCAGCGAGGGACCTCACGGAATCAGACTACGTTACGCTTTGGTGTGAGATCCTTCGCATCTGCTCAGGATGACCCCGCCTTTTAAGTATGCCAGCCGTAACTGAAACATATTCGCTTGGGGTTCCAGCCCAGATCAGCAGGATCGACCAGGAGCTGAAAAAACTTTGGCAGGAAGGCGAAGGCGCAATGACGCGCGCCTCGCTTATGAATCTTGCCGTTTACAGCGAAGAACCGGGCTCACTGAACAGCAATACACAGTTGATGGCGAAAATTACTGAGAACCACGCCTGTCGTGCCATCGTCATCGAAGCCGATTGCAGAGCAAAAGAAAACAGCGTTGACGCGTGGATCAGCGCTCATTGTCACGTGAGTCACGTCGGGAGCAAGCAAGTCTGCTCCGAACAAATTTCATTCTTACTCAAAGGCGGTTGTACCACTCTGCTCCCGAACATAGTTTTCTCGCACCTCGATTCAGATCTGCCGTTCTATCTGTGGTGGCAGGAGGAATTCCGTGAGCCGATGGACCCGCAACTTTGGGCGTGGGTTGATCGCGTGATCTACGACAGCCACGGTTGGAAAGATTTTCGCGCGCAAATGCGCTTAGTGAAGTCCGCAGAACAGGAAGCAAAACAGCGCATCGTGTTCTGCGACTTAAATTGGACGCGATTGGATAATGTGCGCTTCGCCCTGGCGCAATTTTTCGATCATCCTGCGTCGCATCATCATTTCACCAAATTCAGGAAGCTAAGGATCGACTTCGCTCCTGGATTCCGATCGACGGCTGTTCTTTTGGCTGGATGGCTTGCGGCGCAATTGAACTGGCGGGCTGAGAACGCGAAATCGCCACAGGAATTGCGCTTCATCGATCCATCCGGTCGAAAGATCGATATCGAATTCCGCGAGCGCGACGGCGAGCCCATTCACGAAGTCGCGTTGACGACAGCGGAGGTAGAATTTCTGGTGACCTATGCCAAGTGCGGCGATCTGCTGGAAGTTTCACGCGCAAAGCCCGGTGAAAAACCCATGCCTCAGCTAATGCCCGCGGGAAAAAATGATCCGGTGAGCCTGATGAGCGAAGAGCTAATGCGCGGCGGGCCGCACCACGTTTACTTGCGCGCGGTGAATTGTGTTCGGGATTTGCTCTGAGAAATCAATCCCATAATCCCCGGGCGATTGAGGTCAATCGCCCGAACCTGCGTTGATCGCCGCGCACAAATCGCACACGTTTTTCTCAATCGAGAACAGTTCATGCGCACGCTCGTAGCCGGCTTCACCAAGCCTTTGCGCCAACGAACGATCATTAATCACTTTTTCGATCGCGCCAGCGAGCGCCACTGCGTCGCCTGGTCGCATCAGAAAACCTGTTTCGTTTTGAACAACCATTTCTGGAATGCCGCCGATGTCGGTCGAGATGACCGGTAATCCCGTCGCCATCGCTTCCATGATCACTGTGGGAAGATTGTCCATCCCGCCGTGCGCGTCGATCACGCTCGGCAGCACAAAAACGCTTGCAGCGGCGAGACGCTGCCGGACCTCCCGCTGCGGTTTGGCGCCAGACAGTGCGACGCGATCTTGCAGATTCAGTTGATCGATTTGCGCGCGCAATTCGTTTTCGAGCTGGCCTTCGCCAATGATTTCGCATTGGAACGATTTTCCGCTCTCTGCGAGCAATCCGCAGGCGCGAATCAAATCGGCGAATCCCTTTTTTGCGATCAAACGACCAACTGCAATGATCAACGGTGAAGTGGAAGAAAAATCCGTACGTCCGAATTCGGCGAGATTCAGGCCGTTGTAAATGCGATGGATGCGATCGGCGCGTTCTGGAAATCGCTCTCGCAAAAATTGCGCAGCGTAATCGGTCTCGGTAACAATCAGGCGTGATGTGTCGACGAGCTTATCAAGTCCAATCTCGAAATCCCGCGGTGCAAAAATGTCATTGGCGTGCGCGGTAAAACTAAATGTGATTGAAAAAAAATTGTGGATCCAGAAAGCCGTGCGCGCGGCCATTCCGGCGAAATGGGCGTGAACATGACGAACTCCGAACTGTTGCAGCCGCAAGCCGACGTAGACTGCCTGATAAAGCCGAAGGAAATCGGTCCTTCGTCCCCATTCATCAAGCGCGGTGATAATTTCTGACGTGACCTTTCCTTTTTTCGAAGCGCGGCGCACATCATCCAACAATTCCTTTTCCTCAGGCAGATAATGCACGCGTTTGACAATGCACATGTCCCAGTCTTGCGATGGTTCGTCTTTTGGATTGCGAATGGAGAAAATCGGCGGCGTGATGTCTCGCCGATCGAGCTCTGCAACTTCCCGGTAGCATAACGTCTGGCCGAATGAAGGGAAACGTTCGAACAGATAAGCGAAATGCGTCATCGAAAAAATGACGAGCTCGTTTTAACCACGAATGAACACCAATAAACACGAATCCATTGGCAAGCTCGTTGTGTGACTTCGATCTTCATTTGTGTCAATTCGTGTCCATTCGTGGTTGATTGCCCTTCACCGGAATCGGTTTCCCGAATTCATCAACAGCGACCAGCGTAAAGACGCCGTGTGTTACGCGACGCTCCTCGCCAGTCATATAACGCGTGACCCAAACCTCCACTGGTATTGTCATTGAAGTTCGGCCGATTTTCTCCACTCGCGCATAACACCTGACGGTATCCCCTACCCGCACAGGTTCGAGAAATGACATTCCTTCCATCGCCACAGTGACGACTCGCGCTTGCGCGGTTTTCGCCGCGAGAATCCCGCTGCCAAGGTCCATTTGCGATGTCAACCACCCGCCGAAGATGTCGCCGTGCGGATTTGTGTCCTTGGGCATGGCAATGGTTTGAATCACCAGTTCGCCTCTTGGTTCGTTTGCCATTGGTGCGGAAAATAGCACACTCTGCGACCTCGCAATCTCCTCTTCCTCTGCTTCTGCTGCTTTCGTCTTTATAGGAGAAGGTTCGAGAGGAAGCGTTACAGAATCAGCATGCAATCGCCGTAGCTGTAGAAGCGATAGTGTTCGCGAATCGCTTCTTCGTACGCGCCAAGCAAAAAATCGCGACCTGCAAAAGCGCTCACCAGCATCAGCAAAGTCGAGCATGGCAGATGAAAATTAGTCAGCAGGACATCGACCGCTCGGAAATGGTAAGGCGGATAAATGAAGAGGTCTGTCGCGCCTTCTCGCGCGAGGACTTCTCCGTCTGCGCCGGTTGCCGATTCCAGTGAGCGCACAGTGGTAGTTCCAACCGCGATTACTCGGTGCGCATTGTTGATACTGTTTGCGGCTTCTGGTGAAATGGAAAAGCGCTCCGCATGCATGCGATGCTCGGCGATGTTATCTGATCGCACCGGCAAGAACGTTCCCGGTCCGACGTGCAGCGTCACGAACGTGTGCGGAACTTCGCTCAACATTTGCGTGGTGAAATGAAGGCCGGCCGTGGGCGCGGCGATTGCGCCAGCCGCATGCGCAAAAACGGTCTGGTAGCGCGCCGCGTCCTTGTCATCACTAGCGCGATTGATATAAGGCGGCAGCGGCATGGAGCCGCCGGCATAAAGATCGGAATCCTTGTCTAATGCGACAATGCGCTCACCACCATCTGTGATCTCCTCAACCTGCAAAGTGACGTTGTCGATCTTTGCCGTTGCGCCAACCCGCATTTTGCGTCCCGGCTTGACCAGACTCTTCCAACGCTTTTGGCCAAGGCGTTCGACAAACAGAAATTCGACCGCGCCGTCATTCGACAATCGGCGCGCTGGAAGAACGCGCGTGTCGTTCAACACAAGCAGGTCGCCCGCCCCCAGAAACGTTTTCAATTCGCGAAACTGGCGATGTTCGATTGCGTGCCGGGCGCGATACAGCACCATCATGCGAGAATCCTCACGGCGCTCCAGCGGACGCTGCGCAATGAGTTCCCGCGGCAGATCGTAGGCGTAATCGCTTAGCTGCTTGCTCATCTGTTGATGATCAAAGAGATTGCATGCGCGCGCAAAATTTTGCACGATCGCTGCAAATGACAGAACCAGCTCTCGATTTGGTTATCGCAGCGCTGGAGAAGATCCGCGAGACGAATGATCGTTTTCCGCGCGCATCGAGAACTGTGCTCGCACATTTGCAAGCCACTTCTCCTGTAGCCGTTTTCCTGCCTGCCACGCCGAAGTCTAACGAAGGCGGGCGGGAAAGGTCTGCGTCGCGCACAGAGCGACGGCTACAGGCGCTGCCGAGCAAAGCAGAATTACTTGAGCCGATTCGCGAACGCGTGTGCGCTTGCAGGAAATGCGCGCATCTTGCCTGCTCGCGCACACAAACCGTTTTCGGCGTAGGAAATCCGGACGCGGACTTAATGTTCATCGGAGAAGCGCCCGGGGTTGATGAGGATCAGCAAGGCGAACCATTCGTGGGACGCGCGGGACAATTGCTGACGAAAATCATCAAGGCGATGAACTTTGCCCGCGAAGACGTTTATATCGCGAATATCCTCAAGTGCCGGCCGGATATGCCCTCAGGAAGTTTTGGAAATCGCGCTCCCACAACGACAGAGATGCAAACCTGCCGGCCGTATCTAGTGGAGCAGATCGACGTCATCCAGCCGAAAGTCTTGGTCGCGCTTGGGGCAGTTGCGGTGGAAGGGCTGCTTGGAATGCGAGGGACCATGCGCGAAATGCGCGGGCGCTGGCACGCTTACAACGGTATCCCCCTCATGATCACGTATCATCCCGCTTACTTGCTCCGGAACCAGGCGCCTTCGGAAAAACGTAAGGTTTGGGAAGACATGCTCGAAGTGCTGGAGCGACTTGATCAACCGATCACGGAGCGCCAACGAAATTATTTTCTGTAAGAGCTATTTGTATTTAGCGCCAACGGCGCAGCAGATTCATCGGTTAGCCTGGGGCAGCGCCCCAGGGTTGATGGACAAAACACGCCAGCGCTGAAAGCGCGATTCACTGCGGCTGATTTCGCTCCATTATTGGCGCGTCGCTGATTTCAGCGAGCGGTTGCAACGCGGATATGTTTAAAATTAGCAACTATCCCCTGGTTTGAAACGCGCTTTCAGCGCTTGGCTTGCACCGCGATCTAGATTCCTGGGGCGATGCCCCAGGTTCGCCACGGCGAATCCGTCCGGTGGCGGACTCGCAGTGAGACGGCGCCGTTGGCGCTAAATACATGCGATGCTCGCGCTGTCTTTTTACTTCGCACGCTTCCAAATGGCGTCGATCGATTTGCGCGACGCGAAAGTAATGGCGAGCGACCAAATCATTGCGCGCACTTCGCGGCGGGACACTTTGACGGTGCGATGCAACGCTCCCGCTCCAGCTTCATCCAAAAGCGCAAGTGTGCGCGCGCCGATCAATGCCGGCAGAACTGTCGCAGCACGCACACGGCGGTTTTCAATCGCGCGCGAGTATTGCATCGCCGACTCGAGTCCGGCCTTTGCTTTCTCCAGCCACTTTCGGTAAATCGGCTGAAAGCGTTCTAGTTCGGAAAGAATCTGTGATGTGGCCAGATGCGCCGCGTTCAATTCGTATTCCGGGAAATAACATCTGCCCGCTCGAAGATCAGAGCCGGCATCGCGCAGCACATTGATCAACTGAAGCGTCATGCCGTAACGCTTGCCGAGCGCCAGCATCTCGTCTTCGCTCAGCCTCGCGAAATTCTGAACATGCCGGAAACAGAGTCGCGTCCAAAATTCACCGACACAACCAGCAACCAGATAAGTGTACTCATCCAAATCGGCAGCTGTCCCGAGCGCGCGGATTTCTTGCGGATTATCGAAACGCTGCAGATCGAGCATCTGGCCGTGAGTGATTTTCTCGAGCACGCCGCGAATGTCGTTGCGATCGGCCTGCTCCATCTGACTGAGCCAACCAAGACAATCCGGCAATGACTCGAGCAGTTGCCGTTCGCTCGTGTTCTCCTGTAGCGGGACAAATGATGCGATCAGATCGACAACGACATCGCGCGAAGCTTTGCCCTGAATCCCGTCCGACAGCATCTTCAGTGTTTCGATTCGCACCGGCACAGAAATCCCCGGTGTGTCGGCAACGCTGTCGGTTGCTCGCGCAAGGAGATACGCGAGCGCGATCGGTTCGCGTAATTGCGCCGGTAAGAATCGAATCGAAAGGTAAAATGAACGCGAGACCGACCGCAGGAGTGTCGTCTGCGCCAATTGGGTGGAAGTCCGTGACCCTACTCTCATCGTCTCATCCCACAGATCGCGTTCGTTGCGCACCTTGTGATGACAACGATCATCTTGCGCTGTCTTCACCTCTCCTTTTCCAAGGGAGAGGGTAAGGTGAGGGTCTCATGAAATCGCGAGCAAGTTACTAGACTTTATCCCCTTACCTCAATCCTCTCCCTCATGAAGGGGAGAGGCGGAACAAGCGATCCGTCTGTTAATGGGACACGAGAACGGGCGATCCGTTGTAGGCTGCATCGGTGAATTGCTGCACTCGATATGGGTTACGAGCGCCGTCATCGTCCGATATTTTTTAACTCGATCCGATTGGGCGCTGAGTTACCTAGCCCGATCTGACCTGCGAAGTCGACATAGGCCGCAATTGGGCCAATCGGACGCAGATTCGTGCGGACGCGCCATTCTTCAAGACGCTTCAAGGCAATGGCGTCGAGCGCGACCGGGTCCTTGCTTGCATACAACGTGGCATGATGAACTGCGTAGTTCGGCTGCGGCTGCGGCCCGCCTGCATACTGCGCAATCAGGCCATCCATCAAATTGAAGACGACTTTCTTCGCAATAAGTGGATTAGCATAAATTTCTGCAAGACTTTCCGCCCCAAACCGAGAGCCTTGCGCAAAACGACGCCAGTTATCGATGTTCGGAATTGTCATGTTGTACATGCAACCGGCGATTCCATTGGTCTCACTGATACTCATCACCGGGACGTTAATGATCTTGGTAACTTCGGTCGCAACGATTTTCGAAAAGTGACTTACGTTGCTGGTGTTCTCAGTGTCCGAGAGAACAGGCATTTTTCCCACATCCCCGACATAATCGAAATCGCCCCAAACCAGTTTCCCAATCAAAGGCGCCGACAGGACGGCTTTGGGATCATATCCGTCGCGCGGCGCAGTTGACTGGACCTGGTAACCATCAATTCCCGGCCGATAACCGGCTCCTTTGATTCCACCGAGAGATCGATCCCACACAATTATGCTGCTGCGAGAATGACCTGCTGCAACGAGACCATCGACAATCGCATTCACGATATCGTGGTGCGTGGTGAAAAGGTCGCCGCCCGCCGCGCAGATTTTAATTCCAATCCTGTCGTCTGGGGAAACGAGCGACGCCCACGCTTTTGCCACGTCAGACTGTCCGGTTGCGGCGAGAACGAGCCGGTTCACCATCTCGTGCACGACGCGCGGGTTCGTCTTGTAATCTTTGATTGAGCTGGGATCATGCACAGCATACACAATCGAAGGTGTCGGCGCGGTCTGAGGTGATTGCGCCAACCCCGAAGTGATGGCGCAAAAGAGAACCAAAGCTAACTTTCGCAGTTTTGTCATGTCGAGCGAAGTCTACCGCTGCTGCAAGATCTATGTTTCCAGCCAGAGATTCCTCCCAGCCTTCGCATGAAGCTACGGCGAGGCAAGCGACTGCGCTCGGAATGACAACAAAGTCTGACGGATTTTATGAGTAACAGCGGGAATCACAACTGCACACCTGATTGTCATCCTGAGCGGAAGCGAGGGACCTCGCGCACGAAGCTTGGCACATGCTAAGTAGGAAGGATGATCCAAAATCCTGTGAGAGGTTCCTCACTCCGGCCGGAATGACGTGAATATGATCCGTCATATCTACGTCCACATCCCTTTCTGCGCGCGTATCTGCCCGTACTGCGCGTTCTACAAGGATCTTCTCGATCGTCCGCACACTTGGCGATTTTGTGAAGCGATCTTGCGCGAGCTGGAACTATATCAAGGAGGAGCGATCTTCCCTGGCTCGCCGGAAGTCGCCGTGGCGACCGAAGGCGGCAAATCGTTCAGGCGGACTAGAGACCGCCGCTCCTCGCTCCTTCCATCGACGATTTACTTCGGCGGTGGCACACCAACAGCGCTCACTATCGCGCAACTGGAACTGCTGCTGCGCGGATTTCGTGAGCGGCTCAATCTCTCATGTCTTGAGGAGTGGACAATCGAGGCGAATCCCGGCAGCGTTTCCGCCCGAAAAGCCGACCTTCTGAAAAAATTCGGCGTTAACCGAATCAGTCTCGGTGTTCAGTCTTGGGACGACCACTTGCTGAAATTGCTCGGACGTGAGCACAACGCGCGGCAAGCAGAAGAATCATTTCATCTTCTGCGCGCAGCCGGATTCGCAAACATCAATGTCGATCTCATGTTCGGATTACCGGGCCAGACAATCGAGCAGTGGAGATCGACTCTGGAGAAAACCATGGCTCTTCAGCCTGATCATATTTCGGCCTATTGCCTCACGTACGAGGAGGACACCGAGTTCTTTCTGCGACACGCGCGTGGCGAATTTCGGCAGGACGCAGACGCTGACTCTGAGTTTTTCGAAATTGCCATGGCGATCCTCGAGCACGCCGGCTACGAACATTACGAAATCTCGAACTATGCGCGTCCCGCGTTTTCGTCAGTTCACAACCGTGCCTATTGGCTCGGCAAAGATTATCTGGGCATCGGCCCAAGCGCGGTTTCGACTGTCGGTATGCGGCGCTGGCAGAATGTCTGCGATTATCGCAGCTACATTGATCGTGTCCTCTCCGGCCAATCACCAGTTGGACCCAGCGAAGATCTGACGAGTGAAATGAAACGCACTGAGCGAATCGCGCTGTCGCTGCGCACGCGCGACGGAGTCTCCGCTTCGGACCTGAAACATTTCGCGCAACAGACGGATGAGATTATCGCGCTCGGCTTGCTCCGAAAATCCAACGGCAATTTCGTGCTAACTCGACGAGGTAAAACGCTGGCAGATTCCGTTGCGGAAGCGCTGGTATAGGCAGCGATCATGGGTGTTTTGCTTGTCGGCAACTGGCCGCGCGTTAGCGCCAAAGGCGCTTTCTCAATGGGAGTCCGCCACAGGACGGATTCGCCGTGGCGAACCTGGGGCATCGCCCCAGGAAATTGGAATCACACGGGAATGAAGCGCTGAAAGCGCGACTCAGCGGTTTATTGAATCGCGCTTTCAGCGCTGACCTATTGCTGTTTCATGTACCTGGGGCGCTGCCCCAGGCTCACGGTGATTTTGCGCCTGTGGCGCTTACGTGATGTGCCCGATCGTGGCCACAGATCCGTTAATAGAATTCTGAATCAGAGCCGTAGCCGGAATCGCCGCGAATGGAACGCAGGCGGGCGCGGCTGCCCCATTCGGATTCGGGCCGATTAATCTGTCCCAGCGTGATTTTCACGAGCCACGGCGTCGCCGCCAAAGCACCAATCGCAACGAGCGCAATCGCTGCTGCATGGCGAATCGAGGGTTTGATTTTATCGGCCACCAACATGCCCAGGCCAAGACCAATAGCGGTGCGCGTAACGACAAGCAGCGGATCAACGGGAAGCTGTTCGGAAGTTTTTGAAATGGATATGGGGAAAGACATCGCCTACCATATACGTCGCGTTTGGGAAAAAGAAACGGCAATTTTCGCGACTAGAAAGATCCTCCCATTTTTGCATCGACATGCCCGCTTCGATCTATGCTCTCGTCCTCGCCGGTGGCAGCGGTGAACGTTTTTGGCCTTTGAGCAGGCGGGCGCGTCCCAAACAACTGCTGCGCCTCGTCTCCAACAAAACTCTGCTCGAAGGAACTTTGGCGCGGCTTGAAGATCTTATTCCTCCCGAGCGCATTCTAATCCTCACGAACACAGAACAGGAAAGCGCAGTTCGCAAACTGCTCGGGAATTTTCCAAAGGAGAACATTGTCGGCGAGCCAGCCAAACGCGATACCGCTGCTGCGGTCGCGCTCGGCACGGGCTGGGTAGCGGCTCGCGATCATGCAGCCATCATGCTTGTTCTCCCTGCCGATCACTTGATTGCAAACCGGGCAGCCTTTCAGGAGACACTCACCCTGGCTGCCGACGCAGCCGAGGAGACAAGCGAGCTTGTCACCATCGGCATCAAGCCAACCTGGGCCTGCCCTGGTTTCGGGTACATCGAGCAAGGCAAGCCGGTACGTTTGCGCAAGCGTCCCGACAATGATGCGGTCCATCGGGTCCTTCGCTTTCGCGAAAAGCCGAACCTCGATCTGGCTGAATCGTTTTTGCGAAAGGGAAATTTTCGGTGGAACGCGGGGATGTTCGTTTGGTCAGTGCCCACAGTGCTCCGCGAATTCAACCGTCAGGCGCCAGAGCTGGCTGATTTCATTTCGCAGCTTAGGGCTCCGGAAAATTTCGAGAAAGCTTTGCGTGAGCGCTTCAGCAAACTACCGCGCATCGCATTCGATTACGCGATTATGGAAAAGGCCGATCGCGTCCTCGTGGTAGAGGCCAGCTTCGACTGGGACGACATCGGAAGCTGGAGAGCAGTGGCCAATTACTTTGAGAAAGACAAGCAGGGAAATGCCGCGAACCGCGCCATCACCGCGCTCGATTCCAGCAACAACATCGTTTTCGAGGAAGACGGCACAAGCGTCGCACTGCTTGGAGTTCATGACCTCATTGTCGTGCGAACCCAAGATGCACTGTTGATCTGTCACCGACACGAAGCTGAAAGGATCAAGGACCTTATCGGCAAAATTCCGCCAGAACTGCGATAAGTTCGATTCAGCGCGCCCGGCCTGCCCGCCGTAGCTTCGGCGGAGGCGGGCGGTCGCGCCCTACCAAGGACATGAATCCAATTTTGGCTCTCGATTTTGGGCGTGCGCGTATCGGCGCGGCAATCTCTGATCAGTTGCAGCTGCTGGCGCATCCGGTCGAAACCATTCCAGCAAACGAACAGGCGCCCTCGCGCGTCGCGGAGATCGTGCGCGAAAAGAAAGTTGATCACGTTGTCGCGGGGTTACCCAAACGGATGGACGGTCAGATCGGTTCGGCTGCGACTGAAGTCCTCCAGTTTGTAGAAAAGCTGCGCGCAATTCTGCCGTGCCCGGTTGTCACTTGGGATGAACGGCTGACCACCGTAGCAGCGCATCGGGCGCTGCGCGACGCTGGCAAGAAGACGCGGCAGACCCGAGGCTACGTCGATCAAGTTGCGGCTCAAATGATCTTGCAAAGTTATCTGGACCGGCGAGCCACGAGGCGAGATGCCAAAAGTGATCGATGATCCGTGATCGGTGAACAGTAAGTTTCATACCGATCACAGTTCACTGATCACCGATCACTAGATTGCCATGGCACGAAGACTAAAATTTATCGTAGCTTATGACGGCGCGCCGTTCGCCGGCTGGCAGAGTCAATCTCATCGCAACACGATCCAGGATTATCTGGAGCGCGCCTTTGAGCGCGTCACCGGCAGGCCCGTGCGTGTTCACGGAGCCGGACGGACAGACGCAGGCGTCCACGCTCTCGCTCAATGCGCACACACCGATGTTGGCAAACATTTGGCACCTGCGCGTTGGACCGAAGCGCTCAATGCGTTACTGCCTCCAACAATACGCGTGGTGCGCTGCCGATATGTATCGAACGAGTTTCACGCGCGACTTTCGGCTAAAGGAAAAATCTATCGCTACAGGATCTGGTCTACGCCTGTTTTACCTCCATTTGAATACCGCCGTGCCTGGCACATTGCGCACCCGCTCGATCTCAATGTTTTGAAGAGGGCGGCCAAGCATTTCGCCGGCACGCATGATTTTGCCGGCTTCGCTGCCAATCGCGGCAAAACAGAGGAAAGCACAGTCCGCACAATTCATTCTGTGCGCGTCCGGCAAAAAGGTCCCTGCGTGACAATCGAGTTCGATGGCGATGGTTTTCTCTATAAGATGGTCCGATTAATGGTCGGTTCGCTTGTGAAATGCGCGCTCGACAAAATGAAGATCGAGGAGATCGCTGCGCGGGTGCACTCGGCCCAGGTCGAGTCAACTCGTTTTGCCGCGCCGGCTGAAGGACTATTTCTCGTTCGGGTGCGCTATTGACTCTTAAAGCTATGCGCTGATGCGTTGTCGCTGCTCTTCGTTTCGGTGCGCCCCGCCACGGCGGCCTCTACCAAGCCGTGACCAATCCACCCAGTAAGCCAAGCGAAGCACCCACCAGCGTTTCTAACAGGTCATGGCGCGCCAGATAAAGCCGCGACCAGAAGACGAGAAAGGCCAGCGCAAAAGCAATCACGCCCACGACCGGATGGACCACTAATAGAATGATGGCGCTGTAAAAAGCGAAAAGCGCGTGCAAGGACAGCTTGATTCGAAAATTGACCAGCGCAGCCACAAGCAGCAGGAACAACGTCACCACTGCCCCGCGCAATGCCATAGCCGGCGCGCGCAATAGCCAAAGCGCAATCACAGCCATCGCCGAAATTGGAATCGCGCGTGAGTAAAACCGGACACGTTCTGAGCGAATGGAAACATCTGCGTCACTCCATCGGCCTGTTCGGGTCCCCCAAAAAAGTAAAAGTGCCATCGGCAGAATTAGCGTCACCAACAAAGTCAGCAAAAGCGCGAGCCCGGCGCGGTTAGCCAGGCGCAAGATGATGATAACGGTTATGGACAGGCTAATGAAAACCAACGGATGCCCGATCCAGGAAACCCATCGCGCAAGGACAAGGAGCCGCTTGAGGTCGGTCTTCCCACTACTCACTTATCACTTCCAATGATTCGTCCGCTTACTTCGCCGAAACCAACTCGATAACCGTCGCCCTGGCACCAGCCGGTGATGGTTAGTGTGTCGCCATCTTCGAGCCATTTGCGGGTTTCGCTGTTTGGCAACTTGAGCGGGTTCGCACCGCGCCAGGTCAATTCCAACATGCAGCCGCGGGATTCTTCAGTCGCACCGCTGATCGTCCCGCTCGCAAGCAAATCACCGGGTTCGAGATTGCAACCGTTCACGGCGTGATGGGCAAGTTGTTGCCCGATGCTCCAGTAAAGATTTTGAAAATTTGTGCGGGTGATAATGTGCGGCGCGTCCATCGACGAAGTTTGCAGGCTGGCTTCAAGATGAACATCGAACGTGAAATCATTTTTGCCGCGCAAGTACGGGAGTGGCTCAGGGTCCTGCGGCGGCAAAGGCTTCCTGAATGGGTCGAGCGCCTCGAGCGTGACAACCCACGGCGAAATGCTGGTGCAAAAGTTCTTCGCCAGAAACGGACCGAGCGGCTGATATTCCCATGCCTGAATGTCGCGCGCGCTCCAGTCATTCATCAGCACAAGCCCGAAGATGTGATCGATCGCGCGATTGATCGGCACCCGTTCGCCTAACGAATTGCCGGGACCAATGAGGAACGCCATTTCCAATTCGTAGTCGAGGCTTTTGGTCGGACCGAAAACCGGCGCCGAAGCGTCCGGCGGCTTGGTCTGGCCACTGGGACGGCGCACGTCAGTTCCGCTGACGACAACCGAGCTGGCGCGTCCGTGATACGCTACCGGCAACCACTTCCAGTTCGGCATGAGCGCGTTTTCCGGCCCGCGCAGCATCGTGCCGACGTTGTGCGCGTGATGGTATGACGAATAGAAATCGGTGTAATTGCCAATCCGCGTTGGCAATTTCATAGTGACGTCCTTTTGTGCGTGAAAAACTTTTTCGCGCAGCCGCGTGTCATCGCGCAGCGTCGGTGTCTCAGCCGACAGAACGTGTTGAAGGATCTCGCGCGTTCCTCGCCACGCTGGTCGGCCCAGCGCAAGGAATGAATTCAGCGAATCCTCTGAAAACACCCTTCGGTCCTGGAACTCTGCTGACCGAAAATGACCGAGCTCTTCGAGAATCGAAAGATCCACAATCAAATCCCCGATGGCAACGCCCACGCGGGGTTGGGCGTCTCTCGGTTCAAAGACGCCGAACGGAAGATTTTGAATCGGAAAATGCGAATCGGGCGGGACTTCGATGAATGATTTCAGTGGCATGGTAGGGGCGATTGACCTCAATCGCCCGGCAGGTGTCTGTTTGCGCGTATCGGGCGGTTCAGGTGAACCGCCCCTACCTTACAGGAATCCAAGCGCGCGCAAATCCTCGCGCGGTTCATCGAAGCTGCAACTGCCGAACGACGTCACGAATTTCCGCCGATATTTCAGCCGTTCGATATCGATCTTCCATTCGCGCCACGCGAAAAG
>QHNR01000004.1 GCA_003218475.1 Verrucomicrobiota bacterium
ATCAGCATGACGAGCCGATCGAGGCCGAGCGCGATCCCGCCGTGCGGCGGCGCGCCGAGCCGCAGCGCTCGGAGCAAATGCCCGAATTGAGATTGCTGACCTTCCGGCCGGATGCCGAGTGCTTCGAACATTTTTTCCTGCAGCTCCGGCTCGTAAATCCGGATGCTTCCGCCGCCGATCTCGACGCCGTTTAGCACTACGTCGTACGCCTGGGCACGAACATCCGGGAATATCTTCGCTTCAAATAGCGGCATGTCCTCCGCTTTCGGGCGGGTGAACGGATGATGCATCGCGTTCCACTTGTTTTCCTCCGGGCTCCATTCGAAGAGCGGAAAATCTGTTACCCAAAGGAAATCCCATTCCGGCGCGCCCTGAGGTCGCGCACTACCGTGCAAATCCTGGATTTCAGCGATGCGCAGCCGCAGCCGGCCAAGCACTTCACATGCTATTTCCCATTTGTCTGCGCCGAAGAAAACGCAATCACCTTCTTCAATATTAAGTTTCGATCGCAACGCCTGCTTTTCGACCTCCGAGAAGAATTTCACGATGGGCGATTTCCATTCGCCGTTCTCGATTTTAATAAAGGCCAGTCCCTTCGCGCGGTACAGCTTTGCGATCTCAGTTAATTCATCGGCTTGGCCAATCGTGATTCCGGCAAAGCCTTTCGCGTTGATCGCTTTCACCACGCCGCCTGCATCGAGCGCGCTACGAAAAACTTTGAAACTGCTTTCGCAGAAGACTTCGCCTAGATCGACCAGTTCCATTCCAAAACGGCGGTCGGGCTTATCGCTGCCGTATCTGCTAACCGCCTCGCGATAAGTAAGGCGATCAAAAGGCGTTTTGATCTCGATGTTATGCGCAGCCTCGAAAATTGCCGCCAACATTCCTTCAGTAACCTCGAAAATGTCGTCGGGCGTTACGAACGACGCTTCAATATCTATCTGGGTAAACTCCGGTTGCCGGTCCGCGCGCAAATCCTCGTCACGAAAACATTTGGCGATCTGAAAATATTTCTCCACGCCGGCTACCATGAGCAGTTGTTTGTATTGCTGTGGCGCCTGCGGCAGCGCGTAAAACTTTCCGGGGGTGACGCGGCTCGGCACCAAAAAATCGCGTGCGCCTTCCGGCGTGCTTTTGGAAAGGATTGGCGTTTCCACTTCCACATATCCCCGGCTGTCGAGGTAATCGCGCGTCGCCTTCGCAACCCGATGACGCAGCCGCAGATTGCGTGCGAGACGTGGCCGACGGAGATCGAAATACCGGCGCGTCAATCGCAAATCTTCATTCTGGGGCTCAGCGTCAATCGGGAACGGCAGTGTGTTAGCCCGATTCAGAATTTTCAGATCGCTCGGAATGATTTCGATATCGCCTGTGGCGAGGTTCGGATTTTCTGTGCCCGGTAGGCGCGCAGCAACGCGACCCGAAACTTGAATTACGTCTTCGCTTCGCAATGTATGCGCCTGCTTCGCAAGCTGCGCATTTTCCTCAGGCCGAAAAACAACCTGGGTCAATCCCTCACGATCGCGCAGGTCAATGAAAATCACCCCGCCGTGATCGCGCGTGACATTCACCCATCCGGCAAGCGTGACCTCCTTGCCGATGTCTGTCTTGCGAAGTGAATTGCAATTGTGCGTGCGGTACATGCGATGCAAAAAAGTAGCGTCTCATTCTGTGCGAAGTGAAAAATCGCGCAAGCGATTACGTTCTGGGGAGCACAGGCTGCCAGCCTGTTCTTTTCAGCAACCTGCCGAAAAGCTCTTTCAACGTGCCGCTCGGTACGGATTTGCAACGCGCTGTGAGTGGCCGGCGAGCTGCCGATCACGACAGGCTGGTAGCCTGTGCTCCCCAGAGCTGCGCGGCCTAGCGCAGGATAGATTCAATGCGTGTTGTGAAGTTGTCTTTTGTGACGAGCTGCTGCTCGCCGGTGGTCATGTCTTTTATTTTAAGTTGTGGCCATTCGTCGCCGAACAACACCGCAACACGGGCGCCGAGCTGCTCGGCGGTTTGGAATTGCTTGCCGACCTTTTCGCTCGTCAGCGGGTAATCAACGCGGTAGCCGGCGTCGCGGAGGTGCTGAATTTGTTTTAGCGCGTCGGCACGGCGTTCTTCTTTCGCGATCACAATGTAGATGTCGATTTTCGCGTCGTTCGTAATTGCTTTCTCCATCGCTTCACGAGCGAGTGGGATTTCGTTGATCAATTCGCCGAGGACGACGTCGCCCATCGCGAAACCGAGCGCAGGCATTGAGACGGTGCCGTTGCTAAGTTGCGCGACCAAGTTGTCGTATCGGCCACCGCCGGCGATGGCGCGAAATTTTCCGGCGCGGTCGAACACCTCAAACACGATGCCGGTATAATAGGCGAGCCCGCGAACAATCCCGATATCGATCGCCACGAAATCCGCCAGTCCGCGTCCGCGCAGAGCATCTAACAATTTGCTGAGCTTCTGACTTTTTCCGCCGCTTTTTAGAGTCGCAAAGACAGGCTCGGCGAGGTCGCCCAGCTTTTCGGCGGTCTTCTCGCGCGGCTCGCGCCCGAATTTGTCAATGGCCTGCAGGAGTTCGTCCCAGCGTTCTGCCGGCACATTTTTTTCGTGCAGAAAATCTGTCCAAAACTCGCGGTCGCTGATTCGGACGACGAAATCTTTTTCCGTGAATCCGAACGCACGCAGGACATCGATGCAAAGCGCAACCAGCTCGATATCTGCCGCGAGATCCGATTCGCCGATGATATCGCAATTGAGCTGAAAATGTTCGCGCAAGCGGCCCCGCTGTTGTTTCTCGTACCGGAAGAACTGGCCGAGCGAAAACCATTTGAGCGGTTTTTTAAACTGGCGTTCGTGTGCCGCGACCACGCGAGCGAGCGTTGGCGTCAGCTCTGGCCGCAGAGCGACTTCGCGTTCCCCCTTGTCAGTAAAATTAAAAAGTTGATCGACGATTTCGGCCCCGCTCTTCTTTTTGTACAGCTCGGTCGACTCCAGTGGAGGACCTTCCCATTCAACAAAACCGTAGCGCCGGGCCACTTCACGCCAGCACGCAAAGATGTAATTGCGCTTTGCGTAGTCCTCGGGAAGGAAATCACGGAAACCCGGTAAAGCCTGCATAAAGATCACACTACTCTAAGAGCTATTCACAGATGGTGTAGCCGCCTCGCTGTGTCGAGGCGCTCTGGCGACATTGACTTGGGCAACACGGCGACACAGCGCCGTGGCTACAAGGTCGATTACCCACTTGGAGGCGACCACACGAGGTCGAAGTTACGAAACCAAGGCGTACCTGAAAAAACTCCGGTGTTGAGGCGCCGGGGACATACATGATGGAGAACATCCGTTTAATGAAAGCAGAGGGACAAACATGAAACAAACCGGATTGAAGAAAATCTTAGCAGCAGTAGCGATCTACTCAGCTGCCATTGGATTAGCAATCGCGCAGCAGACAACAACGACGACTACCACCGATCCTGTGACAGGCACGACCACAACTCAGCAGACAACGACCAGCTCTGTGGGCAATATCGTGACCTACACGCCGGATTCGGATTACTTTACATTCCGAACAGCGGCGAATGCGGCACCCGTCCGTTACTACTACACGAAGGACACGACCGTCGTAGACCCGGGAGGTCGGATTGTAAATTGGTCGGCCATTCGTCCAGACCTGCCGGCGACCATCTATTATTCAACTGTGGGCGACCGGGTTGTGGTGCGGAAAGTTGTGCTGACCCAGCCTGCCACGATTATCAAGCGCGAGGAAACGACCACCACTACAACGACGAGGCCGTAACGCGGATGTAATCGCCTTAGACCGGAGGACCAGATGCGCTGAGACAGCGCACGCTACAGTGTCAATGTGTTGTAGCGTCCGCTGTCCTCAGCGGAGACATAGCCCGGAGCAGAAAAGCGGCCAGTTTCGCGCTGTCTCCTTCTTGCGTAAATTTGCAGCCGCATGGCTGCATCGAGAAAACAGAAACCGGATTTGCAAAAGAAAGTGCACGAAGTGCCGCACAAACCTGGCGTGTACTTGATGCGCGACCGGTTCAATCGCGTGATCTATGTGGGTAAGGCGCGCGACCTGCGCAAACGGGTAAGTTCATACTTCCTGCCGTCTAAACTTGCCCAGGCCGATTTGAAAACGCGCGCCATGCTGGAGGCGACGTGGGATTTTGAGACGCATACCGTTCGCAGCGATGCGGAATCGGTTTTGCTTGAAGGCAAGCTGATCAAGGAATACCGGCCGCGTTACAACGTTTCCTTCCGTGACGACAAACGGTTCCTCGTCGTCAGGGTCGATATGTCGGAGGAATGGCCGCGTTTTCGGCTGGCCCGATTCAAAAAGGATGATGGCAGCCGTTACTTTGGCCCGTACGCGCACGCCGGCGCGCTGCGGCAGACGTTGAATTTCATGCGCAAAAAATTTGGAGTGCTCACCTTTGGCCGGGGCGCACCTACCGAGCGGGAATTGAAATCCTCGACCTATCAATTACCGGTCCGCTTGAGCGAAATTAACGCGGAGCAATACCGCGAGCGCGTCGCGCAGGCGTGCGATTTTCTGGAGGGACATTCGCGGGAGATGATCTCGACGCTGGAAAGCGAAATGCATAAAGCGGCGGAGAAAATGGACTTCGAGAAGGCGGCCGAACTTCGCAACATGGTTGACGATTTGCGTAGCACGACAAGGCCGACGCGTCGATTTACCCGCGGTAGCTTACCCAGCGCAATTGATCCCATGGCGGACGTGCAGGCGTTGGCGGATGCGTTGCGACTGCCAGATGCCCCGCGTGTGATGGAGTGCTTCGATATCTCGAACATTTCCACCACACACGTCGTTGCGTCGATGGTTTGTTTTCGGGATGGCGTGCCGGACAAGAACAATTATCGGCGCTATCGCGTGCGCACCGTTGAAGGGCAGGACGACTTTGCCAGCGTGGCTGAGGTAGTCCGGCGGCGCTATTCCCGGATCTTGCTCGAGGCGCGGGAGGCAAATCTCGATGCTGCGGAATTCTCTCAAGAGAACGCGTTTGATGCCGCCCGACGGCTGCAGGGTAGCGCATGCGTCTCGCTTGCAGCTGAAAAGGACTCGCAAGCCGGAGGCTCGTGCTACATCAGGCTTCCCGACCTAATCATTGTCGATGGCGGAAAAGGCCAGCTTTCCGCCGCGTGCCGTGAATTGCAGCGATTAGGCGTGCACGACCTTCCCATCATCGGCCTGGCAAAAGAACGAGAGGAGATTTACCGGCCGGGCCGGGCGTTACCGTTGCGACTTCCAATGGATTCAGCTGCTTTGCGGTTGCTTCAGCGCATTCGCGACGAAGCCCATCGGTTTGCAAACGCGTACCATCAGCTGCTCATGAAAAAACGAATCGAAGAGAGCATTCTCGATGATTGCCTGGGTATAAGCCAGAACCGGAAGAATTTGTTGCTTCGGCGATTTGGGTCGGTGAATCGTCTCCGGAAGGCAAGCGTTGAGGAGATTGCTGCGACTGAAGGGATTGGCCGAAAGCTGGCCGAAGAGTTGCAGCGATTTCTGCAAAGCCATTGATTTAGGTGCAATGTTGCCGAAAGTCGCCGTCATTCCGAGTGAAGCGAGGCGGAGTCGAGGAATCCCGCGGAACGACCTGAGGGCAGTGTCACGAGATCCCTCGACTTCGCTCGGGATGGCAGTGTGAGTGTTCTTGGGGAAGTTAACGCAGATTTTTTCGAATGAAGTCAATTTGGTTAGCTGTAAGGGATCTCTCGATCGCATTGTCGATCTTTGCGCTGTCAGCGACAACGCGCGCACAAACGCTAATGCCGACGCCTGCGCCGAGTCCAAGTGCTTCGCCGGAAGAAGAAACAATCATCCCGACGTTCGAGACTCAAAAGCTGGCGCGCACGTACATTCTCGATGTTCCAGCTCCACGTGGACAGATCACGGACCGCAACGGCGCGCCGCTCGCGCAAAATCGGCTCAGTTACAACCTCGTCGTCAATTTCCCAACTCCTCCTGATTTTTCCGATGCGCAGGCGCTTAGCTTCACCAGGGAAAAAATAGGCAAGGCAAGCGACTTGATTGGCCGCAAGCTTCGGATTTCTGATGAGGCGATCCTTCGTCACTATCGCAATCGGGGAATCATGCCGCTGGAGATCGCGCAGAATCTGAGCCAGCAGGAATATGAAAAGATAAAAGATCAGTTACCGGCTGGCATGACGCTGAGGCCTGTTTATGTGAGGATTTATCCGAACGGAAAACTTGCCGGTCAGATTATTGGATACACGGGCAAGACCGGGCGAAATCCCGACGGCATTGTCGACAATCACGAAACGGTCTGGCCGGAAACGGAGGGACGCGAAGGACTGGAGCAAACCTTCAATGGGATGCTCACAGGCAAGCACGGCGAATACAAACTCACTTTCGACAAGGACGGCCGGAAAACTTCCGAGAAACTCATCACCCCGCCTGAGCCTGGATACAACGTGGTCACCACTCTTGATTTGCACCTTCAGCAACTGGCGGAAAAGGCGCTGGAAGCAAAAGCAAAACGTGGCGCGATGGTGATTATCGATCCCAACGACGGCGACATTCTCGCCTTGGCATCCTGGCCGACGTACGATCCCAATTTGTTCGTGCCATCGATTTCGGCCGAGCAATTCAAGGCGTTGCAAGACGATCCGGACATACCGCTTTTGCCACGAGCGTATCGTTCGTCTTATCCGCCTGGATCAACCTTTAAAATTGCGGTGGGCATTGCTGCACTGGAAAGCCACGCCGTTTATGCCGAGGACCAATACGAATGCGTGCCGGCAATTCAGATTGGCAACGTCACCTTCCACAACTGGAAAAAAAGCAATCGCGGCGCGCTAAACTTCGTGCAGGCGCTCACCGAATCGTGCGACACCTGGTTTTATCAGGTGGGCATCAAGACCGGCTCTGCGCCGATCATCGACTGGGCGTTAAAACTGGGTTTTGGCGCGAAGTGCGGAATCCCGTTGCGTGGCGAGGCGGAAGGCCGCATTCCGACCGATCAATACATGAAGGCAACCCACGGCCGCAAACTGCTCAATGGCGATATCGCGAACATGTCGATCGGCCAGGGAGACATCCAGGTTACTCCGCTACAAATGGCTCAAGCGATGGGTGTCGTCGCAAACGGCGGAACGTTATATCAAACGCGACTCGTTCAACAGGTGCAGACATTCGATGGCCAAATTGCGACCGCGTACCAGGTACGCGCCAAACGCACACTCGACTTTTCATCCGAGACCCTCGACCAACTGCGCACCGGAATGATTGATGTCGTGAATGGCGGGGGCGGCACCGCGCACCAGGCCAGCCTTGATAATGTTGAAATCGCTGGAAAAACAGGCACTGCTCAATGGGGACCAAAACACAAAGAGCGCACCGCAGCCTGGTTCTCCGGATTTTTGCCATCCGACCAGCCGCGATATGCGTTTGCGGCTGTTTACGAAGGCGACGTCGGTAGCAAAGTCCACGGGGGTTCGGCTGCTGCGCCCATGATCGCAGATGTGTTCAAGGACATTTACCAGGGTGAAAAGGTAGTAAGTCATCAGCAGCGGCTCGCTCGCGAAGAACCCGAAGTCCGCCGTGCCGAACCGGTGGAGGAAGAAGACGAGTCAGATTAAATACACGAATTAACCGAATTGGCACGAATCTCACAACCTTTCATTCGACCCACTTCGGGTTAATCCGTGTGAATTAGTGCAATTCGTGTCTAGGCCGCCGCGGTTTCCTTGGGCAGCTCCATTGTCCCCTTGAACTTTGCCGGTTCGTCTTCGATGCCAAAGTTGTCGGAATAGAGTTCATCAATCTTCGCCATGTCGTCGGCGGTGAGCGGCGGACACTCGGGCGCCTTGGCGAATTCAACGAGCTGTTCTTCGTTGTAAATGTTCGGCAGGGTTGAAGCCACGCGGTCGTCCGCAAGCAGCCATTGCAATGCCGCTTGCCCGAGCGTGCGCTCGGAATTTTCGAGGAACCGCAATTGCTCGACCTTTTTAATTCCGTTCAACAGCCAACTGCGCGGTCGATGGCTGCGATGGTCCGTCGGCGGAAAAGTAGTCTCGGCAGTGTATTTGCCCTCGAGCATTCCGGACGAATGCGTCACGCGAATGAGAAACATTGTATCTCTGCGTGCGTCGGTTGCGGCTTGGTGAAAGGTGCGTCCGGGATGTTGCTCCAGCATGTTGTAGATATGCTGCACGCTCGTGATGTCGCGCTCGCGAATGCAATTCATTCCCTCGTACAGCCAGCCAATCGCCGGTCCCAGGGCGATGCCGTAATACCGAACTTTTCCTTCGCTCTTTAATTTCTCCAGCGTCGTCCAGAGCGCGTCGTCATAGACTTGCTCCATCCGAATGTTGTGCAGCTGGAGCAGATCGATCCGATCCGTCTTCAATCGGTTCAGCGCTGCGTCTGTCGCGCGAGTAATCGCATCCGGAGAAAAATCCTGCGGAATTTCTCGCTGCCCGCGTCCGCGTGCTTCGCCGTGGCGGACAAAATCGTAGCCGACCTTGGTCGCGATCACGATTTCGTCCCGCTGGTTCGGAAACGCTTTCGCGATCAACTCTTCGCTTAAGCCGTTCCCGTAAGTGTCAGCTGCATCGAACAAAGTCACACCGAGATCGAACGCCTTGCGCATCAACGCGATCGCCTCGTCCTCGGTGAAGTTTCCCCACCAGCCGGTAGAAATCGTCCACAAACCGAACCCGACTTCGCTTACCTTAAGGTCGGTGTTCTTATAAGTCCGGAAAGCCATGAATGTATTTAACCACAGAGATCACAGAGGTCACGGAGAAGATTAGTTTCAACCTCTGTGTTCTCCGTTCTCCGCGTCCTCCGTAGTTAGATTTATCGGCATGAATCCCAATCCGGACTGCGCTGGCAATTTCAACGGACGCCGCCTATTTCGGTGCGAGAGAGGCGACGATTTTTTCAAAGCACGGGTCGCCGCGCAAAGGATCCCAAAACGGCAGCAGTTTTAATTGGCCATAGGTGAGCCGGCTCGGAGGACGGACGGCCACAGCAAGCTGTTCGCAGGCGAGATCCTTGTCGTCAACCCAAGCGGCGATCATTGCCAAATACTTGGTCATGGCCACGCCATTAATTGGATCTTTTTCCACGGGAAGAAGCTCGACCGCACGCCGGCCTTCGCGCAATGCTTCCTCTTTTCGCCCGAGGCCAGCGTCGATTAAGCCAAGCACGCACAGCGGGGGACCGTAGCTTGGCTGAGCTTGAATAATCTTCTCCTGCTCCGCGCGCGCTGAGGTGAAAGCTGCGCGAGCTTTCTCACTGTCTTTCGTCATGCGAGCAATAACGCCTTCTATGAACGGCCGGCTGAAATTAACGGCTTCATCGATCAGGGGCGGATTTTCACCTGCTGCGATCACGGCATTTTTTGCGGCAACCGCGTCGCGCTCGGCGAGTGCGCAAGTCAGCCATGCCTCGGGGATACCCTGCGTGGCGGCGGGGTTTGCGGCCCGGATTGAATCAAGCATTTGATGCAACGGGCGGGTATCGGCTTTCCAATCGAATTCCACGAACGCACGCGCTATTTTGGTATCGACATTATCTGGGTCGATGGACAACGCGCGGTCCAATACTGATTTCTCTTCGGCGAATCGCCGGAGATGATGATAACTGAGCGCAATCTGCTGAAGCGTAAAAGTGTTGCGCGGGTCGAGATCGATCGCGCGCTCAAGACTGCGCACTGCCTCTTCTTGTTTGCCCTGGCGACGCAGGATGTAACCTTTTAGCTCGAAAACACCGGCATCATTCGGCAGGGTCTCGGCAGCAACTTCTAATTCGGCCAGAGCGCCGTCGTAATCGAGGTATCCCCGATAAAGATTTTGCGCACGAGCGAGGTGTGCTTCGCCCGAATTAGGACGGAGACGAAACGCCGCTTGCACAGCCGCTTCCGCCAAGGCAAGGCGGGCAGGAGTATGGTCGTAGCCAAGGAAGTAAAGGCGGTCATGAGTGTGAGCAAGCAGGCAATACGCTTTGAAAAATGATGCGTCACGCGCGACCGCCTGGTTCAGTAGATCGGCAGCCTCCAGCAAATTTGTTCTTGCGTTCCTGATCGCCAGAACATTTTTGGCGCGAGTGTAAAGATCGAACGCGGCAATGTCATCTGTCGGGCTTTGCTCAATCGCATTCTTTTCGCGTGGCGAAAGCTTCGCCTGCAATTGACGAGCGATTGCGGTTGCGATCTCACTTTGAATCGCGAATACATCGGCAAGGTCGCGGTCATAAGTTTGCGCCCAGAGTTGCTGGTCGCTTCGTGCATCGATCAGCTGTGCGTTGACACGCACGCGATTGGCAGCACGCTGCACGCTTCCTTCCACTACATGCGTTACTCCGAGTTGCTGGCCAATTTCGCGCAGGTTGCGTGGAGCGCCGGTCTTATATTGCATCGTCGATGTGCGGCTGATCACTTTCAGGTCGGCGACCCTGGCGAGATCGGTCAGAATTTCATCTTGGACGCCATCTGCGAAGTACAGGTTCTCTTTTTCCTTGCTCAAATTATCGAACGGGAGAACGGCGACACTCTTCTCAGGGATAGGAAATGACCCATTGCTCGTTACGGATGGGGGAACGGCCGATGTAATCGCCCGCGATGGGGTCTTATGGAAAAAGATCAAGGCACTAATTGTCAAAGCAAGGGCCGAGCCGGCTAAAGCAACTGACAGCAGCAACTTTGGGAACCGAGGCTGGCTAACTGGGCGAACTGGAACGGCGTCCCGCTTCCATCTTCTTCGCTTGAGTTTGTCCGGAAGGTGTGGATTGCCAAGGTTATCTTTGTAAAGGTTAAACAAGTGCAGGCGGAGACCGTGTTTCACCTCGCACTCGCCCAGATCGTGTAGGTACGGCTGCCAGTGCCGGTATTGTGCTAAATCCTCGGCCACATGCTTGGATAAAAGAATGTGGCCGGCATCGCCGCAATCGAGTACCCGCTGCGCTACATTCATTCCTGATCCGGCGAAGTTTGTTTTGTCGTTAACATCGCGAACTCGATTGACCGGGCCGCTGTGAACTCCCATCCGCAACTGGATCTGCGGATGCTCCTGCAACGTCTTGCTGATCTCGAGCGCACATCGCACTGGCTCTTCCGGACTCTGGAAAAACAGGAGCGCCATCCCGTCTCCGGTCGGCACTCGAATCAGTTTCCCAGTCTTTTCAGCCGTCCGAAAACATTCGGTGCTTCGCACGATTTGATTCAGTTCCTGCAGCAGCTCGATCTGGTCATCGACCACCAGTTTGGAATAACCCGTCACGTCGATTAACAAGAGGTGTGCGATCTCGAGCGGGAGATCGGGCCCTATCTCCGCGGATGTGTCTTGGGCGTTCACCCTTTTGTGAAACTTACCAATGCTGTTGCTCACGGTCGAGAGCGAACAGCCCAGATCCGAGGGACAAAACCGTCCGCAGCGCTCTTATGCTATGCTGAGCAATTTTTGCCTTGGCTGCTGTGTTCGTCACTGCGCACATTGGAGCAACGATCTCGCCTGCAAGGGCACAAAGCAGGATTATGCCCCTGCCGAGAGCAACACTCGTTTCGTTGGTAAGTCGTCTCCTACTTCGGTGTGGGCGAGCCGACGAGTTTCCGGAAGCGCGGATCATTGCGCAGGGGATCGAACATCGGATCGAGCCGAAGCAGGGCAGGAGTAAGCGGCACGTTTGCCGCAAACGTGCTTGCGTACGGTATCGAGAGCAGTTTCTGCAACGCGTCTACAGCACGGTCGGGTTCGCCCATTT
>QHNR01000043.1 GCA_003218475.1 Verrucomicrobiota bacterium
ATTTGGGATTTCCGTGGCCAACGTTTGCTTGAGAACGCTAAATTCCCGAAGTTAGGCCTGCAACGATGCCTGCGAGCAGCAAAAACGTTCCCCGCCACATCGCGATTATCATGGATGGCAATGGCCGGTGGGCAAAAGGGCGCGGACTGCCGCGCATCAAGGGCCACGAAGCGGGCGCGCAGGCGGTTCGAGAATGCGTGGAAGCCTGTGGCGAATTAAAGGTGGAATACCTCACGCTTTACGCTTTTTCCGCTGAAAACTGGCAGCGTCCAAAAACGGAGGTCATTGCGCTGATGCGTTTGCTGGAAAAATTTTTGAGGCAGAAGACGCCGGAATTGATCGAAAAAAATGTGCGTCTTCAGGCAATTGGACGCTTGACTGATTTGCCCGCGAGTTCTCAGCAACAACTCCACAAAACCATCGAGCAAACCGCTGGCAACACTGGTCTCACCCTTATCCTGGCCTTGAGCTACGGCGGCCGGCTCGAGATCATTGATGGCATCAAAAGTTTGCTTCGCGCGATTGAACTTGGTCACATCGATAGGGCAATGATCGACGTAGAGATGTTCAGCAAACATCTTTACACCCGCTACTATCCCGACCCAGATCTCCTTATTCGCACTTCCGGCGAAATGCGCCTGTCTAACTTCCTTCTTTGGCAGACTTCCTACACTGAGATGTACATCACGCCAAAGCTGTGGCCCGACTTCACTAAAAAGGATCTGGTCGCGGCCGTGGAAGAATTTGGGCGCCGCCAGCGCCGCTACGGAGTGGTCCTATAACAGCTCTTCGCCCAGGGGCAGGCAGTGGCACTCCAAGCATACCTCGCTATTCTTCAGTTTGGATACGAACGATATGAGATTTAAAGGGCAAGTGGCAATCGTCACCGGTGCGGGACGCGGAATCGGGCGCGCCATTGCGTTACGCTTCGCGAATGAGGGCGCGCATGTAGCGTGTGTGAGCCGAACGGAAGAAAACGTAAGGACGGCCGCGGACGAAATTAACGGTCTTCGAGCGGATGCGGCGAAAGCTTACGCGGTCGATGTTGCAGATCATGCGGCCGTCCAAAAAATCGGCGCCCGAATTCTTGAGGACTTTAAAAGGGTCGACGTGCTTGTTAACAACGCCGGCGTGACGCGCGATGCGCTTGCCATGCGGATGTCGCTAGAAGATTGGGATGCGGTCATCAACACAAATTTGCGCGGCGCGTTCAGTTTTAGTCACGCAGTTGTTCGTGCAATGACAAAACAACGCAGCGGGCGCATCATTAACATCAGCTCAGTCATTGGACTGATGGGGAATGCTGGCCAGACAAATTACGCGGCCAGCAAGGCAGGCTTGATCGGCCTTACGAAGTCGCTCGCGCGTGAGTTGGCGAGCCGCAATATCACTGTTAACGCAGTGGCGCCAGGGTTTGTTATTACGGACATGACTTCCGGGCTTTCAGATGAAGTTAAGAATACAATTCACTCGAAGATCCCGCTGGGAAGAACCGGCACGCCGGATGAGATTGCCAGCGCAGTGGCGTTTCTTGCATCTCCCGAAGCGGGCTACATCACCGGCCAGGTGCTGTGCGTCGATGGCGGCATTGTGATGTAGGTTGCGGATTCCGCTGAGGACAACGGACACTACAGCCTTTGGTGCGTGCTGTGGCGTGCGCTGTCCTCAGCACATTAGCGCTCGCGTTGCGCGGGGCACGTTGGAACGAGCATCACACGCGCTCCAAGATGATAATACGTCCCTCTGCTACAAGAACGTTGGCTGCCGAGATAAGGAATTCATACACCGTGTTGGCGCGGTCGCCGAATAGACGCGTCGCGCAAACCCGAAGGGACAAATGGATTTGATCCAATCGTGTTACATTTAACCGTCCATCCCGCAACGCCGCCAGATAACCAGAAGCCGCAGTTGTACCGGCCGAGCGGGCTCGCAGACCTCCATGCACTGCCGCGGCTTGCGCACCGTATTCGAAAGCATGCAGAGCTGATAAGCGTCCTTCGCGGCGCAAAGGGTTAACCGGATCACGGTGGGTATTGGTAATGCACACAATGGATTGGTCATCCCACTGCGTGACCTCGTCTAGGAGACACATCAGACCGGAGTGGGGGATCAGTGTCCGAATTTCCGCTTTGTTGACCGCTATACCGTTAGACATTGTGCGAGCCTAGCCCGATTCGCGAACGACTTGGTGCCCACGAAACACGCGAAAAATACGAAAGGTTCCGTGTTTTGTACCTGCGAAATTTTTCGTGTTGATTCGTGTGTTTAGTGGGCGGTTCTCTTTGTTCGTTAATCCCAAAACGGGTAAAAGTTAAACCAGTTATGAGGCGCAAGACGCGCATAATATTCGAGTCGCTCGGCGTAGCGTTGCATCCAGAGCTGGGTCTCATCGGCGCGACGATCCCGCTCCAAAACGATCACGTCGGCGAAGTGTTCGAAACAAATTTCATAGCGGTTCCCGCCACGATAGAGCCCGAAAAACAAGATAACAGGGCAACGCATCATGGCAGCAAGAAGGATCGGGCCCGCTGGGAACGTAGCTGGCGCACCCAGGAATTGACATTGAGTTGTCTTGTCCCCACCGAAGACGCGGTCGCCCAACATGCCGACGAAATAACCATTGTCTAAACTCTCCTTGACCCGTATCAAGGTATCCGGTCGATCGGGTACGATTACCGTTCCAGCAATCCTGGGATTAAGCGCGTCAAAAAAGCGCGAGATGTTTTGGTTGTGCACGGTGTCCATCAACACCTTCAGTGGAAAGCCTCGCTGCATTACTCCCAAGGCCCGTAACACCTCGAAGCTGCCCAGGTGCGAGCCTAACAGGATGCTGCCTTTGCCAGTTTCGATTTGGCGCTGCAAGAGTTCCTTTCCATGGACCGTAACGCGAAAGCGCTCGAACTCACCGCGCAACAGATAAACGCGATCCAGAATCGTCGCGGCGAAGCAATGAAAATGGCGGAATACATGCCAAAAGCGGGCTGAACTGCCGCGTACGCGTTTCAAGTATTGGTAAGATATCCGGCGTGCAGCACGTGCAGTGATCAAAAAATAAAGCGTGACCGGGTACAGCAGCAGCCTTGCTGCCGACCGCCCAATATGCACCGCGATCCACGCGATCATACGCAGCGAAGCAGGCGTGCCGCGCTCGGGCAACGTCGTCCAGCGATCCGCCTCCGAAGCTTTAGTCCCGAGAACTTGCTGGATCATTTGCAGTTCCGCTATTTTGTCCAGAAATCGCGCCGGTAAAAAAATGCGGATAAATCTCGCGAATCCGGTCGATGTCCGGGGCCACTTTCGTCTGCCTGAAGCCTGCGTGCGAAAAAGCGCGGCGCCACTGTTGCGCAGTTAGAAAACCCGGATTCGGGCGAACTTCTGGATCGATCTCGACGTTTGTGAAACTGTCCAGAATCTGAAACATCAATTCCGGATAAATGGGTTGATTATCGTAAGGCCGCACGCATTCGCCGATCACAAGCCAACCGTCAGCGGCCAAAGCCGAGCGGGCCTCACTCAAGCTAAACAAGAGATTCTTGGAGATATGCATCACATTAACTGCATACACTAGATCGAATTCTTCCGAAGCGATTCCTTGAGTGTTCCACGGCAAATCGAGGTCCAGTGGGGCCCATTCCAGCGGCAGATTGGGATACTGCGCTGTCAGTTTACGTTGACTGCAGCGCCGGAAATACGCGTTTGGCTCTGTAATGCGGTAGCGTTCCATCCGTGACGAGAGGCCGCGTTCAGCAAGTAATTGCAGCAAGATTTCGCTGGCGCTACCAGTGCCGGCGCCGAGTTCTAAAATGCGAAACGTGCGGCGAGTGGAAACATGATCAGTAGCCAGAACGGCCCCCACCCAATTGTTCACCGCGTAAGTTAAATTATCGTTGTGAAAATAATTCAGCCACAGCGGTACCCCTTGGGGTCCCAGCAGGTTGTGATCACCACTTTGCTGACCACTGGCAACGGCCACATAGAGGCTTGCGGCGTGATCTAACAAATCCAGGGTCGCCGCGTTGGAAGGATCAATACTGAGACCTATCGCGCGCAGCGCTTTGAGGTCGGGCTGCCAAAGCGCGTCTCGTAGATGATAACAACGACTTTCTCCGTTATTGCGTGCCTCTGCGCAGCCACTTTCGACCAGGCGCTCCAACATCCAGCGTAAAGCGAACTTGAAACGCGGCTGAAAAGAGAGCAGACCACAAAGTTCATCGGCTGATCGCCACCCGCCGAGTTGATCTGCGAGATTCAGCTTGCGCGATAGATCAACAGCCAATTCGATGCTGTAACGCTCCATCAGTTCAATGCTTTGATACAATCGTTCGCTGAACACCGCCGGTGGAAATTGCTGGAGCCACTGCCCAAGGCGCGGATCGCTTGGCCGGGTTTCAAAATTATGCCCGTCAAATGATAGCGCGTTCACGAAGTCACTTTGTCTCCCAAAAAAGCTCAAGTCGACCTTCAACTATGATGCGATCTCCGACGCGGCAGGAAAAGTTGACTTCCTCCGTGCCGTCATCCTCCGTGGAAAAACAGATGGTAAATGGCTGCTCAGGCTTGAGTGGCACGAGAAACTTTACCGTTCGTATACCCGTGAGCTGACAACCTTGCCGCCATTCACCCAATGCTGCGAGTATTTCGTCGAGGATCACAACCCCAGGTACGAGAGTTGTATCTGGAAAATGCCCAGGCAAGCTCGGATGATCAGCACGAATCGCGCGAGTAACCTCAAAGGTCATTGACGAACTTTGCGTCCTCCATGAGATCAGGCAACCTAGTGAATCGTTGACGATCGTCTGCTGTAATCCAGAGAGCGCCTTCCAAGCGCGTTACCCACCGGCTTCACCATTATTTTTGGCGACTGAGACAAAGCCAGAGCGTCGTTGTGTTTCTGGAAGCGGGGAATCTCGGAGTGATGACCAGACTTTCTCGCCATCGAACGGGGGCAATCCAAATCGCTGACAATACGGCGCGAACGCAGTGAGGACCTTGTCCGCAGAAAAACCAAATTGCGAGAGATGATATCGATGATTCCCAGGTTGCCTCTCGGCGTGCTTTGCAACCAACACACGCATGCGCTGCTCTGCCTGTTTAGAGAACGACCAGCCAAAATGGTCGGAGATTCGCCTGACTGCGGCGATGGGATCGCGCGAAATTTCGTCATATTCGACGTCGCAAATGCGCTTGCTGGCTAGTCGATCGCGTTCATTCAAAAATTTGTCCATGGTTTCGGACCAATAATCGATTGCCTCGCGGCAGACCGTAACGGGATCCACGGCATCGCTAAAGGCGCTGCGAAGAATAGTCACGAGACTCGATACCGACGCCATCGCGTCGATCGGTGTCCGGTGCGTCTGCACAAACAGCGCATCCGGATAGACGGACAGCAATGCCGGCAGCGCAAACATGTGAGTAGGCGCTTTCAATATCCAGCGGGGAGCAGCCCGCCGAAACTGCAGATGTTGAAGAAACCGGCGATGATATTCGTATGCGGGCCGCAAATCCTGCTGAAAAAACCAGGCGCGATATGATGGCACATAGTACATCGCATCGAACTGATCACTCATGAACGTGGGGGTCATGAGACTGATGCACTCCTGCGGAACTTCTGCCCCCACTGCATGCACGTAGCGGAAAGTAGGCGCCAGCCAATTAAAGAACTTACAACTCCTGGTCGCGCGCTGAACTCGGCGTTTCTCATCGGCGAGAGTAGGTGGAGTTGGCGACCTGACTTCCCACATGAGCGGACATCGATGCTCCGGGTCCGCGGCGAGCAGGCTATGCAACAGAGTGGTACCACTGCGAGGCAATCCTACGATAAAGAGCGGTTCGCGGATTTCCTGGTGTGCGATGTTGGGATAAAGCTGACGGTCCCGCTCCATCTGCAAGCGCGAACACAACGTCTGCAACACATCGGTTCTGAGAGCGATTTTTCCGATCAGATTCAACCGTGCCTCACCGTGGCAAGACTCGAGCAAGCGCGACAGCCCCTCAAAAAACTCACCTTCGCCGAAATCATCAAGGCGGCAGCGTCGCTTTGCGGTCTCGATCAAGTCGATGGCTAGCGCAGGCTTGGCTCGGATTCGAGTTTTTTCCAGTAATGCGCCGCATCCATTGAGAAGCCGAACAGGCAGCAGCGGACGCATCTGCTGAAGAGTAGTGGAAGAAGCGTTCATTTGGTTAAGGCATCCAATAAATCGCAGCCGCGCCGTTGGATAGGACTATGGAAACGACCGACGCTGGCAAGTCAAGCAGGTATCTATTGAGCGCGGTCTTCGACCTCAACCGGCGAGTGAAAAAAGTGCTTTAGTGTCCGCTGTCTCAGCGGATTTCCGGTCACATGGCAACTACGAAGGGACGCCTCTCCCTTCGGAAGGGAGAGGGTGAGGGTGAACTCTAGGCAGATGCTAATTGTCCCGACCCCTCACCTTAATCCTCTCCCCTTGCCCAAGGGGAGAGGCGAAAAAACCAAGCCGCGGCTCATTCGTTCTTTCTGCTTTGGTTGAGTCTTGCGTTTCGGCCATTCTCATGGTCACCTGAGAATCAACCAACGAAGACAGCCGTGTGGTTGCGCGCCGCGAGCAATCGCACCATCATCTCCCTATGCAAACGGAGAAAGCTACATTCGGCGCAGGCTGTTTCTGGGGGGTGGAAGAAACTTTCCGCAATTTGAAGGGCGTTCGGTCCACGGCTGTCGGGTACGCAGGCGGGACAAAGGACAATCCGACGTATGAAGATGTTTGCACAGATGAGACCGGGCATGCTGAGGTAGTGGAGGTGGAATTCGATCCGTCGCAGATCAGTTACGACGAACTTCTGGATGTTTTTTGGTCAAACCATAATCCGACAACCTTGAACCGGCAGGGACCGGATATGGGAAAGCAATATCGCTCGGTGATCTTTTACCATTCGCCCGAGCAAGAAGCGGAAGCTGTGGCTTCAAAAGAAAGGCTGGCGAAAAGTGGTCGCTTCAATCGGCCGGTGGTAACGCAAATCGAACCAGCACCGAAGTTGTGGCGCGCCGAAGAATATCATCAGCGTTATTTGCAAAAGCGCGGCCAGTCACATTGCGCGATTTGATTTCAATCTTCGAAGTTTACATGATTCCGGCTCTCCCCCTTGTGAGGGGAGAGGATTGAGGTGAGGGATGCGCAACAGGCAACGCTGAACCCTCACCCTGCCCTCTTCCTTCGAAAGGGAAAGGCGAACGAATCAGCTTATGCCTATCGTAATCAGAGAGCGTATTCTACCATGAAAACTAAGCCCCACGTCATTCGAACCAAGAATTTCGCTGCTGACGCCGCTGACTTCATTCTTAAACAGGCGCACAAAGCTATTGGCGAACGCAACGCGTTCCGGATCGCATTCTCGGGCGGGAACACTCCGCGGCCGGTTTACGCGCGGCTTGCAGCGCCCGGGCATGATCTGCAGTGGGACTTGCTTCGTATCACGTTCGGAGACGAACGCTGTGTGCCACCAGACGATCCAGATAGCAACTTCAGAATGGCCCGGGAAACTCTTCTGGCGCCTGCTGCGGTTCCTGAAAAATCCATTCTGCGCATGCGCGGCGAAATTGATCCGCAAATTGCAGCGCAAGAGTACGAAGACCAGCTCGATCTTACGGCCCGACAACACGGCGAACCAATTTATCGGCACGACCTGATCCTTCTCGGCTTGGGCGATGATGGTCATACAGCGTCGCTTTTTCCTGGAACCGCTGCATTGGAAGAGACAACACGGCGGGTCGTCGCAAACTTTGTTCCCAAGTTGAACGCCTGGCGATTGACCTTCACATTTCCGCTCATCAATCAGGCACGGCACATATTATTCTTGGTAGGTGTGGCGAAAAACCCTGGGTTGATCGAGCGCGTGTTGGAGGGCGACCAGCAGTTGCCCGCCGCGCGAGTAAATCCTTCGGCAGGGGAAGTAACATGGATGATCGGGGATTAGCACGGGGGACGCTTAGTTGACTTATGGTTATCTTCGCGCGGTCATCCCGAACAAATGTGAGGGATCTCACACATAGGCGAGCAATGCTCGTCTGCCGTAAAACGATCCAGATTTCGATTGTGAGGTCCCTCGCTGCGCTCGGGATGACAGATTTGCGTTGCTTGTGAGATTTCCGAAAAAATGAGCACACCACGTACGGTTATCGTCACAGGCTCAGCAGGTTTGATCGGCTCGGAAACCGTCAGGCGTTTCGCAGGCGAGGGCGCGCGCGTGATCGGGATCGATAACGATATGCGCGCGGAATTTTTCGGCGCGGAAGCTTCCACGAAAAAAACGCGCGACGATTTGATTGCAAATGTTTCCGGTTACGAGCATCACGACCTGGATATTCGCGACACTGCCGCTGTGACGGAGCTATTCAAGCGGCACCGCAGCTCAATCGCCGCGATTGTGCATACCGCGTCGCAACCGTCACACGACTGGGCCGCTCGCGATCCGCAAACCGATTTTACCGTCAACGCCAACGGCACGCTGAATCTTTTGGAAGCCGCCAGACAGTTTTCTCCGGAGGCGCCGTTTATTTTTACTTCGACGAACAAGGTCTATGGCGACACGCCGAATCGTTTGCCGCTGCGCGAACTGAACAAACGCTGGGAAATCGAGCCGGGCCACGAATACGAGCCTGGCATCGCTGAGACGATGAGCATCGATTACACGAAGCATTCGCTTTTTGGCGCGTCCAAGGTTGCTGGTGACATTCTCGTTCAGGAATACGGACGTTATTTCGGAATGCCCACGGTATCTTTCCGTGGCGGTTGTCTCACCGGACCCGCACACGCCGGGACGGAACTGCATGGTTTTCTTTCCTATCTTATGATCTGCGCCGTGAGCGGCAGGCCTTACCGTGTTTTTGGTTACAAAGGCAAACAGGTGCGCGACAACATCCACAGTTTCGATCTGGTCGAAGCATTTGCGGAATTCATTCGCGCGCCGCGTGCCGGAGAAGTCTATAACATCGGCGGCAGCCGTCATAGCAACTGTTCCATGCTCGAAGCGATCGAGATGTGCGAAGAAATCAGCGGCAAAAAACTAAACTGGACCTATGAGGACAGCCACCGCATCGGCGACCACATCTGGTGGATCAGCGACGTGCGAAAGTTCCAGTCCCATTATCCGAACTGGAAATTCCACTACGGGATGCGCGAAATTCTCGAAGAGATTTATCACTCCGTGGCGGGATGCGCGACAAGTTAAAAGGTTAAAGAGTTAAAGAGCTAACCACGGATTGCACTGATAGCACGAATGAGGAATTTGGAGTGCGCGAACATGTCCGAGCTTTCAAAAGCGGCGACATGTCGCCGCACTCCTAAACCCTTTAACTCTTCAACCCTTCAACGATCTCAATACTCTTCGCCTTCGTCTTCTTTCGGCGGTACGACGCGATCGTCTACTGCATACGCGTGAAGCATTACCGCGATGAGGTAAAAGAAAAAGAGGCCGATGCCGAACCCGGCCGAGGCGACGGCCGCCAGAAGTACGAAAATTCCCACGGGAACCGCTCCGGCCATCCACAAAAACCCTGCGAGTCTATGTCCTTTGTAGATATGTCCCAACCCGGGAATAATGCTCAGGATAACCGCTACTGCGTCACTCGCTTTGCCTTCCGCAGTTTCCGTCGCGCCGCGCTTCCAATCGCACCGGTCACAGCTCTGCGCGTCCCTTGGCAGGAGATGCCCGCAGTAAGGACAAGCCATTTTGTCCGCCGCGGTTGATTCCGGGCGAGTCGGTGGTGCGTCCGTGTACTCCACACTCATTTCAAACATTGAAGGTTCACAAGCCGCACGGAATTCGTCAAGCAAACTCGCTTATAACATGCTTGAT
>QHNR01000045.1 GCA_003218475.1 Verrucomicrobiota bacterium
CCAGCATAGCGACAGAAGAAATATTTTATGTCCCCGCCGCCGCCCCATGCGTGGTCGCCACCGATGTAGCGATCATAGGTGCCAAGGACTGGGCCTCCCTCACTCGTACTTTGCACGATGTCCACCAGCGAAGGATTAGGAGCGAACTCGGTGTTGGTGAATGCATATGTGCCCCAGAGGTTCAGATTCCATTCGCGGTCTCCGTACCATTCAGGACACGGCGGCACGTATGCGACCTGCTTCATTTCTTTTCCCGAATCTTTTCCCGAATGGCTATAGGCCGCGTCGGAGTAGTAACGGAATCGACTTGACACCGGCGCTTCGGCTTCAGCGCGTTCACCACCAAACAGCCACGAAAAGGCAACAAAAACATCAGCCACCGGCGAATCGTGCGTGCAACCAAACAAAGGTGAGATGTCCAGGCGAGTTTGCGTGGTCGGTTTCCACGCGACGGTTGGGCCGATCACGAAGCTGTTGATCGGATCGCCCCGTGTGTCTTTGGTGGTGACGTTCTTATACTCCATCTCCAAGCCGACCTTCAGACGCTCATTGGGCAGCAAAACTGGAGTCATCACAGCTTGGGAGAAGCCCCATTCGCGGCCACGGTCGCCGGTGTTCTCTTTTTCGAAGAACCAGTTCATGGCCCACTCAAAGCGACCACCGAACTCCTGGGCGAGCAGCAAACGAAATTCATACGCATCGGGGACTTTCGGCGGTCCGCCCTCTTCTTCTTCCTCCTCCTCTCCTCCTCCACCTGGAGGAGGTGGAACTTCTTCGTGTCGAATCGTGCCGACGCCGAACTTGTATTCGGCGAACAGTGTTGGATTGAGCGGAATCTTATTCCAATCAGCAAGAGCCCATCGTGCTTCTAAACTCACTGTCTGCACGCCGCCACCGCCATTAAACGCACCCACACCCGCCCATGCGTAGGGCGCAAGACGTGTGCAGGGAATCGGATAGCGCAAGGTAAGCGTTCCTAAAACAGAGCCGATGGTGTGATTGTGATTGATTCTTCGGTGAACAAATATCGGAACCGCCTGGTCCTCGAAGATATCGAACCCAGGCTTGTGAGCGTCCAATGCAAATCCCTCAACACCGAGACCAGCATAGCGACAGAAGAAATATTTTATGTCCCCGCCGCCGCCCCATGCGTGGTCGCCACCGATGTAGCGATCATAGGTGCCAAGGACTGGGCCTCCCTCACTCGTACTTTGCACGATGTCCACCAGCGAAGGATTAGGAGCGAACTCGGTGTTGGTGAATGCATATGTGCCCCAGAGGTTCAGATTCCATTCGCGGTCTCCGTACCATTCAGGACACGGCGGCACGTATGCGACCTGCTTCATTTCTTTTCCCGAATCTTTTCCCGAATGGCTATAGGCCGCGTCGGAGTAGTAACGGAATCGACTTGACACCGGCGCTTCGGCTTCAGCGCGTTCACCACCAAACAGCCACGAAAAGGCAACAAAAACATCAGCCACCGGCGAATCGTGCGTGCAACCAAACAAAGGTGAGATGTCCAGGCGAGTTTGCGTGGTCGGTTTCCACGCGACGGTTGGGCCGATCACGAAGCTGTTGATCGGATCGCCCCGTGTGTCTTTGGTGGTGACGTTCTTATACTCCATCTCCAAGCCGACCTTCAGACGCTCATTGGGCAGCAAAACTGGAGTCATCACAGCTTGGGAGAAGCCCCATTCGCGGCCACGGTCGCCGGTGTTCTCTTTTTCGAAGAACCAGTTCATGGCCCACTCAAAGCGACCACCGAACTCCTGGGCGAGCAGCAAACGAAATTCATACGCATCGGGGACTTTCGGCGGTCCGCCCTCTTCTTCTTCCTCCTCCTCTCCTCCTCCACCTGGAGGAGGTGGAACTTCTTCGTGTCGAATCGTGCCGACGCCGAACTTGTATTCGGCGAACAGTGTTGGATTGAGCGGAATCTTATTCCAATCAGCAAGAGCCCATCGTGCTTCTAAACTCACTGTCTGCACGCCGCCACCGCCATTAAATCGTTCCAACTCTGTTTCGGCCGCGACGTTAAAACGATAGGGCAAACCCATTTCGATCTCTTGAGTGAAAAGATAATCCGGTGGCCCATGGCGGAACCCCTGACCCTCAAAAAGTTCGCCGAAGAAAAACGCCCATGGCGGCAACACGTAGGCATTTACTACGTTGGAAAAGCGGCTGCGCGAAAGTCCTGGTGGCGCACCATACGCGCTGGGTACCTCCTCGCCCGTAACAACGATCTCCTGCTCGGCAGCAACCTGCGCGTCGACTGAACGATTGAGGGCGGGACTAACAAACCAGATGCACGCCACCAAAAGCATGAGGTGCGAAAGAGTTGACCGGAAAAAATGAGTCCTGAGCATAGGAATTGAGGTTAAGGTTTAGTGGAGAGTTTCGACGTCGCGCGCAGATCATTACAAAATTGTAATGATTGGCAAGATAAATCTTTCGCGCTGTAGCTGCGAGCGCTGACCGCGGCGGTACTAATCTTCGCAGTACCTGGAGGGCCGACGTCAACGCCGTCGGCTACAGCTTGCTCGGGAATGTCAGCTTCACGGTTGTGCCGCGACCAATCTCGCTCTCGATGTTGGCGGAGCCGCCGTGAAGATCGACAATCGATTTTACCAGCGCCAGGCCCAGGCCTGCTCCATCGGAGCCGCGCGATGAGTCGGCACGGTAAAACCGATCAAACACACGTGACAAATGCTCGGGAGCTATTCCGCAGCCGTTGTCGCCGACTGCGAGTTCAAATTGACCGTCATTTTCGGAAAGCGTGATGTGAATTGAACCGTGCTCCGGAGTGAAACGCAGCGCATTATCGAGCAAATTTCCGACGGCGCGCTCGAACAAGTCGGGGTCAGCATAGATTTGTCCTTCGCCGCTGCACGTGATTGTAACGTGACGCTCTTCCGCAATTGTTTGATAAAACGCCGCAATTTTCTCCACAGCCGCACGCGCATCGAATCGCTTGCGCGCAATTGGTTCGCGCGCCGCATCCACCCGCGCGACAAAGAGCAAATTGTCCACGATTCGGGACAGCCGTTCGCATTCGCCGACGGTGGACTCGATCGTTTCACGATATTCGGCAGCCGCGCGATCCCGCGTCAGAGCGACCTGTGCTTCGCCAATCATATTGGCAATGGGGGTCCGCAGCTCGTGTGCGAGATCGGCAGAAAATTGAGAGAGCCGCGTAAACGAATCGTCGAGGCGCTTAAGCATGTCGTCGAAGGCAATGGCGAGAGGTTTAAGCTCGCGCGGCCAGTCCGCCGGTGTCACTCGCTCCTTCAGGTGAGTCGGGCCGATGCGCGCAACCGATTGCGTCATTTCTCGCAGCGGCCGCAAGCCTCGTTTGGTAACGATGACGGCGATGAAAGCCGAGGCCAGGACGCTACCGCAGAGGACCATGACGAATAAGACAGCGAAATTTCTTTCGACTCGCTCGTCGCTTGACCGGTCTTGTGCTACCTGAAGAGTGTAAGGCTGGCTGCCGGACTCTTCGTTCAGGCTAACGAGGGAAAACAGTTTCGACCCTTTGCGATAATCCTTTGGGCTGCCAATAATCGACGCTGATTTTTGCGTGTCCGCCGAAGCCTTGGCGGAGGCGGGCGGCGGCGGAAAAATCTCTGGCGGAAGCGATCGATCCATTCCCGGTGTTTCCGCGTAGGTGCGGCCTTGCGAATCGAGCACCCGGGTCCAATAAGCGGTGTGCTCGCCTGCGCTGTGGCCGTTCAGCTCTTCGGCAAAGCGTGTGGGGCCACTCTCCTGGAGATCAGCGCGTAAAGCTGCGACTTTGTCGGCCAGAACCGCTTTGTCTTCGGCAAACGCGTGCCGAATAACGATCGCGTAAAACACGCCAAGCCCGCAGGCGAGCAAGAGCGAGGTCGCCATCGTGAAAAGCAAAATAAGCTGCCACGCGATGGAGCGGGGATTAGTGCTCATCCTCGTTCTCGTCCTCGCACTCGTCCTCGCCAGGTTCTTCTCGAATAATCGAGGACGATGACGACGACGAGGACGAAATATCAAAGCGCTCGATCAATTTCGTCAGCATCGAAGCGATCCGCAGGAGCAGCTGTTTGCCTTTATCGGTGTCTCCGCCGCTGCAAACGCCCTTTGCAACCAGCGCATCCAAACACGCTGCGCATTCAGTCGCCGAACCACGCGCGTCATCGAAAAACTTTGCTCGTGTTCGTCGCTGGCGTCGGCCGTTTCCCTCGGCCGTATTGAGCAAAGCGGAGAGACTGGCTCGATCAAGTTGATCCGAAACTTCTGCAATTCGAGCATCCGTCGATCGCTGCTTGATGTTCACGAGGAGCGCCGTCACCCACGTGACAAAACGAAGCTCTAACTGGTAAACATCAAGTTTTTCGTGATCGAAGTACGTTCTCATCTCCAAAATTCCTACTCATCCTCGTCCGGTTCTTCTCGAATGATCGAGGACGAGGACGACGACGAGGATGAAAAACCATGGAGCGTCGCTTTAGTGCGCTTTGAGAACATAACCAACGCCGCGAATGGTGTCGATTAGCTTGGTCTTAAACGGATCGTCCACTTTCGCGCGCAAGCGGCGGACAACAACATCGACTACGTTCGTGTCAGTTTTGAATCCTATGTCCCACACTTGTTCTGCAATCTCAGCGCGCGATACCACTTCACCGGCTGAGCGAACCAGATGAGCGAGCAGCAGAAATTCTTTCGGCGTAAGATTTAGCGGAATTCTGGAGCGCGTTGCCTTGTGCCGTCGCATGTCAATTTCCAAATCAGCGATTCGCAAATGTTCTGCTTGTCGCTGGGGAGCACGGCGCAATATCGAGCGCACCCGGGCGAGCAATTCCGTAAACGCGAACGGTTTGACGAGATAATCGTCTGCGCCCAGCTCGAGCCCTTTCACGCGGTCGCGCACACTGTCACGCGCGGTGAGAAAGAGAATGGGTGTGCGAACGCCATCGCGCCGGAGCTCCGCGACCAGTTCCCACCCGTCCTTGTAAGGCAGCATGATATCGACGATGAGAACATCGAACTTCGTTGTGCGCGCCAGTTCAGAGCCCGTTTCACCATCGACGGCAACATCGACGGCGAAACCGGCTTCCCGCAGTCCCTTGGCCAGGAACGCCGCCGTTTTTTTTTCGTCTTCGACTACGAGAATCCGCATTGCGGAAAGTGGGATCTCTTCCCGGTCAGCAGCACTATTGTTCCTGGGAAGAAGGCACTGCAATCACAAGGCCGGCAAGCAGAAAGGTAATTGCCGCTGAGAACAAGCAATAACGGCAGTAAGCGTGCAGTACGAACGCCTGTACATACAAAAACCAAAGCGTGGCCAAAAACATCGCGCCGACGATGGTAATGAGAAGTGTTCGCGCGCGGACGTAGCCGAATGCTGCGAATGTGGCGAAGGCAAATACGCTCAAGTACGCCACCGCGCCAAGCAGGGCCACCGGAATTCCAGCCAACTTGGCATACGAACTGCCCAACACCCGGTAACAATCTGGCGATCCTCCGCAACTGAGCGTCTCGCCGGTTAACGCCTGCACACTCAGATACGTTGCGTCCGCCAGTCCTGCCACAGCGACGATCGCGGCAACCGTAAAAAGGATCGTACGAAATCGCGATACAGTCATGGTCGGAATGACGAATGACCCATGACGAAAAACGCGCCGCGCCGGCGTTTTCACTCCGCTTTCGGCATTCCGATTTCGTTTGTCCTCGGTCATTGTTTTCGGCCGCTCCTCCAGATCTTGGCAAAGATCAGGTGCAACTCTCTGGCTTCGAGCCACAGCTCTCGCGCTTCGGATTTCAATTCGGGAACAGCGCGAGCGACCATGCGCAGAAAATGTTTGCTCCCACGCGCTTCTTTCTTGCACGTGCCAATGCACTTTAGAAAATCTTTTTTAGACACTGCATCGTCGGCTTCATCATAATTGACCCCGACGCTTGTTGCTGCCCCGACCAATTGACTGATGATTCGGTCTGTCACTGGCCCGAGCGGAATCTTCTTGGCGAAATCAATGATCGCTTCACCGAATCGCGCCGTTCTTTCCTCCAAATCGTAAACCGGTGTCGTGTCAGGCTCTTCACGAATGAACGGCGCCCGCTCCTCGAACCAAAATGAGTCATCCGATTCGTCGGAACATTCGTGCTTCGTCATTCCTTCGGCATTGAACATTCGACATTCGTCATTGCTGCTAGTCGCATGATTCGCGGGCATATCGGTCATGCCTGCGATTTTCCCGCCAGCGCCGCATCGATCGCGGCGCGAACGCCCTCGGGATTTTTATCTTTAGGGTCGACCGGATGATTATTGATGAAGAAGGTTGGAGTAACGTTTACTCCCAGAGAATCGCCCAGCGCGTGATCTGAATCGACTCGTTCTCTGGCTTTTTCGCTGTCCATGTCCTTTCTGAATTGATCAAGATTGAGCCCGATCGTTCCGGCGTACGATTCGAACAATTCGTGGGTGTTGGGTGCCTTGCTCCAGACTGCTTGTTCTCGATACAGCACGTCGTGCATCTCCCAAAAACGGCCTTGCATCCCGGCCGCTTCTGCGGCTAGCGCGGCGTCACGAGCGTGTTCGTGAAGCGGGAGCGGAAAATTCCGAAACACGATGCGCAGACGCGAGTCATATTCCTTCAGGAGCTCCTCGCCAAAAGAGGCGAAAGTGCTGCAGGGCGGGCACTGAAAATCGCCAAACTCTTCCAGTGTCACCATTGCGTCGGGGTTGCCTCGAATGTGCATTGATTTGGCGCTGCTGTTTCCCGAAACGCTCCTGTTTTCCGAGACTGCCAGGAGTTGTGTACGCTTTGCCCGATAGAGCATTGCTCCGCTCCCAAGCGCGACCAATGCGACCGTAGCAACAATTAAAAAGGGTAAATAGCGTTTCATCGACCGGCGCAGGAGCGAAAAACTTCGGCGCAACGATCGAATCGTCAAGTCATTGCCGGCCTAACCACGAATGAACAGCCGCCTTCGCTAAACCTTCGGCGTGCCGGGCGAATGCAGAGGAAGAAGTAGATTTGCCCGCGAATCACGCGAGTAGACGCGAACAACATTGAGGTTCGCAGAACATAGTGACAGCGAGGATAAAGCGATGCGAGGATGCATCGCACTCCAGAGCACTTCCGTGCGAAATCCAACGAGATGCCCATTCCGTTTCGTCCGTTTCGCGAAAGCTTTGGAGTGCGCGCGCGTCCTCGCGTCGCTTTCGCATACCGCTACTTATTATCGGAATATTAGTAGAAGGTGGGATATTAAATCATTCGCGTTGATTCGCGGGCCGACAATCTTTTGTTTTTGCATTTCGGATTTATTTCGTCATTCGAGCTTCGTCATTGTTGACCGGTACGGAGCGGTGAGACTAGATTTAATAGTGCGATTTCCAAGATTCCCAATTATTTTGGGGCTCCTTGTTATGACTGCTTGCGTTTGCGTCGGGCAAACTCCGTCCGGGGTGGAAACGGGGATTGAAGGAGTAATTACGATTAGTCCGAGTCAGCCCGGACCGATCAGAGCTGATAGTCCCGGTTCAAAGCCTCTCACGAATACGGCTTTCGTAGTGGAAAACCAGAAGGGCCAGGTGGCATCGTTTACGACTGATGACCAGGGTCGCTTTCGTATTCCCCTGCCGCCCGGACACTACAGAGTTTCCATCAAGGGAAAGAGACCCGGGATCGGCCGCTACGGCCCGTTCGAGGTCGATGTTGCGCCGGGCAAAATGACAACGGCCCAGTGGGAGTGCGACTCGGGCATTCGATAGAAGTCATCTCGTAAATAGTTTGATCTCGTTTTTCGCGGGCCGAGGGCGGCCTGGCTCCATCGAGATGCATCGACGACGAACGTTGGAGACAGCCTGCCCTCAGGCTGTTTCGATTTATGAGATGCGTTCTAGTCGCCGAGCGATAGTAAGGCGCCAAGGTCGAATACGCGTTGTGCTCAACAGGTTGGCAAAAAATCCGGCCTTGGCGGCCTGCTTTTTCTCGCGTCCGCGGGAACTCGCGAGTTGCCTCGCGAGTCCCTACTCACGATTCACTAGTCACCGATCACTAATCAGCGTTACTACGGCCGAGGCGGCGGCGTTGGCTTAGGCCTTGGCGTTGGAGTAGGCCTCGGCGTAGCAGTCGCCGTCGGAGTCGGCGTGGCCGTTGCCGTAGCTGTAGCTGTTGGTGTGGCGGTCGGGTGGGACTTCCGCATGGACCGTTGTACACTGCGCGGTCGATGCCGATGTAGTCTGAGTTAGCCCCGCTAAACCCGGCGTTCTCGACAAAGTAGCGGAAGGCAAGTCGCCCCGTGGCGCCAGCAGGCGGGAGACCGCTCAAAGTCACGGTGAACTGGGTCCAGACATTCGGGTAGCCATTTGTCGTGTAGTTCGGATTAATGTTGAGCAGCAGCGTGGTGAAATCACCAACGCTGGTGGCGGTGCTTCCCACATTCGTGCTGGCCCCGTTGGTGCTCATGCGCACTTGGAGTCGGTCTGGGAACATTGGAGTATGCACCGTCCGTGTGTAGAAGGTGAGCACGTTGCCGTTCCGCAAGTTCAGAACCGGCGTCAACAACCAGTTACTGATGGTATCCAGGTTCCGGGTATTATTGAAATTGGCGGCAATATAGGCGGTAGGCGCGCCGTCAAACGCCGGGAACACCGCCGAACTGCCTTCGAACCAGTTAGTGGTTCCCAGAGGCTGACTGTTGTTCTGCATGAACCAGCCCATACCAACCAACTGGGTGATGTCGTCGAACCCTTCGTTGATGCTATTTGAGTGCACGTCGGCGACGCTGTCGGGGTTGGTGTTGCTGTCGCTGTAGGTGTCGGGTGCGAACGACCGGTCATCAGGAAAAAATCCAAGCCCCGGCAGGGGGCGTTCGATCAAATATAGCGTTCCCTTCGGGTCTGCTCCCATTGATCACCCATCACTAGTCACTACTCTCCGCCGCCGCCGCGCGCCGCTTTAAACGTGCCGTGTTTCGAGGGTCTCTCTCCGACAAGGGGAGAGAACTCCACCTCGCCTGTGATCAGGTCCGGTGTTTCAAATTTTCCTTTGAAAACCAATGTCGCCGCGTCGCGGCCGACGTTCCCGATCATAAATTCCACCGCGCCCGAGAAAGTGACCGAGTTTCCTTCGCCCCGGCTCCACTTTGCCTCCGAAGGCGTGGCCGATCCCCAAACCTTCGAGCGCGGGTCCTGCAGCTGCAACGTGCCTTTGCCCTCGCCTTGCGCCTCAAACCGCAGGGAGCGGTGTTCCTCATTCGCAAAAGTGATCTCGACGTTCCACGTGCCGATCATGTTCGGAGATTGCGCCTGGGCCAAGATGGAGCAGCATGTGTTCACGATTAGCATCAGAATTAATGCGCGCTTTGCGTTCACGTTTCTTTCTAAGCTATTCAGAATGTCATTCTGAGCGGAGTGAAGAATCCAGCTACTTCCGATGCGCTCTCATCTGCGAAGAATTTCAGAACTTGCCTGCCCTCTCGCATTGAAGCCGATAAATCTTAGTCGTTTGAAGTAGCTGGATGTTTCGCTTCGCTCAACAGTTCTAGTCGTAATTTGGTTTTCGAGCAAGACGCGCTTGGCCGCGCCGCTTGCTGGCTTATCGCCGTTTTTGCCGTAAATTCGGCGACTCTGTGAAAGGTGGTTGCGTCAGTCCGGAACTCAAAGCGGCAGGGTGGATTCCCGGGCGAGCCACTGCCGGAGGCGACGTCCCCGGCTACAGCAAAACCGGTATTCGCAAATCGAAAACCAGCCGGTGGCGCGGCGCGGCGCTGATCCTTCTCAACTTGTTCATGATCGCGCACATCATTCAGTGGCAATCATGGGCAAGACGATCTCACCCATCGAGCCTTCCGAGACGATGCACACCTTGCAAAAGGGATTCGTCAACGCGGGCTTCATCTTTTTTGCTCTGGCAATTTTAGCCACGCTGATTTTCGGACGCTTCGTCTGTGACCGGGGCTGTCACATTCTCGCTCTGCAGGACCTCTGCGGCTGGTTGTTAAAGAAAATGGGTCTCCATCCAAGGCCGTTCCGATCGCGGCTGTTGGTATACATCCCGCTCATTGCAGCGCTGTACATGTTTGTTTGGCCCACGGCTTATCGATTGTTCCACAATCCGGAGCACGGGCCGATTGTCCCGAAATTTACGAACCATCTGGTGACCAGTAACTTTTGGCAGACTTTCCCTTCTGTCGCGGTGGCTATTCGAGGAGCCGGGTTGGGCAAATGACGGGACGTTTAACAACCAGGGTTATAGCAGCCAACCGTGGGCTATTACTCAGGCGAGTGGCTCGATAACATCGAACAGCGAAACATTTGCGCAGAATCAGAACGCCAATGCGATTCGCTGGGGCACGCTGTATAATTTCTGGTTTGACGCTGACCAGCCGCCGCAAAGTGTGAACGCAACAGTAGGTTGCTTTAAGACCGGCGCACCCATGTCGGTTCAAATCCAGGCGCCTGGCGGTGGACCTACACCTACACCGACACCGACGCCTACTTCGACACCGGGGCAGATCACGCTCGGTGCACGCGGCTACAAGGTGCAGGGCAGCAGGCGGTGGACCCCTCCTGGAATGGAGCTACTTCGAACAACATCGAATTTATCGTAACGGCGCGCTGATCGCCACTGTGCCGAACATCCCCGGTTTCTACACCGATCACATCGGGGGTGCGTGGCAAGGGCACGTACAGCTATAGGGTTTGCGATGCAGGCACTCAAAACTGCTCTAACCAGGTCACGGTGAAGTTTGGCGGCGGGTAGCGCGGCCTTGTGGTTCGGAGATCGGATGTCAGTTGTAGCTGGGATCCTGACTTAGGCTAGCACATCCCGAACTCTGACGCTTTGTCGCGAGCATGCCCTTTGGGCCTGCAATTAAGTCCCGAAGGCCCCCAAATATCAGGCGGCAGAGCCGCAGTTACTTTGCCAACGCGTTGAGTATAACGTGTTCTACCTAGACAAGGAACTCGCGAGCTGCCTCGTGAGTAGCCAAACTCACCGATCACTGATCAGTAAGTCATACCTCACGGGCGTCGGCTAGGAAGACAACGACTGGCTACAACACCGTGCACGGTTCACTGATCAGCAGTCACCGTCTTCCCTTTTTCCCTTCCACCAGCGCAGCGGCTTCGCGATCGAGCTCGGCGTAATTGGGTTTGCGCGGTTGCAAATAAAATTCGTCGATTACGATCTGCACCAGCGCGGCGGCCGGGACGGCGAGAAAAACTCCCAGCAGCCCGAACATCGTCGCGGTCGCTAGCGTAAAGAACAAGATGTTGACAGGATGCAACCGCATTTCTTTGCCGAGCACGCCCGGCACAAGAACATTGAGTTCAACTTGGTAAACCAGCACGATGACGCCCAGGGCGAGCCAGAATTTTGTCGCGCCCAAGCTCAGCGCGACCAGCAGAATGGGAATGGAAACAAGAAACGCGCCGATGTTTGGCAGAAACTCACCAAGAAACGCGAACACCCCGAACATGAGCGCTGGCTGCACGCCGATCAGCCAAAGCAACACGCCTATGGACAGGCCGGTGATGACGCCGTTGATGGCGACACCGCGCGCCCATGCGATCATTTGTCGCATGAGCCGGGCGAGAGTGCGATGCGCCTGCTCGCGGTAGCGATCGGGCGTAAGCGCCAGGTACGCGGCTACGAGTGGCCGCGGGTTGGCCAACACAAAGATAAGCAACAGAACGGCCAACACAAAGCTGGCGACGCCGCCGACCAAACCGATAGTCGACCGTAGCACAAAATTCCCGAGCGTCCCGGCGGCCGCCCCGGCTTTCCCTGCGATTTCATCCGTCCGCGGCAACGCCTCGCGAACTTCCGGATAATTTTTTGTGAGCGATTCGATGCGAACACGAATTCCCTGCCAGACGCTTGGGGTACTCCGCACCAGTTCCTGGGTTTGCGTGGTCAACGGCGGAATCGCAAAGAGTACGATGGTAGTGGTGACAGCGACGAGCGCGAGCATCAGCAGGATCACACTGATAAAGCGCGGGATGTGATGTTTCTGCAGCCAGACCAGAATCGGGTTCAGGACCATCGCCAGAAGGAAGACCAGCGCGAAGAGCAAAATTATCGGTTCCAGCGCGCGCAGGATTAACCACGCAGCGAACAGGAAGAAAACCAGCCAAACGATGCGGCGCGCGCCGTGATAACTCAGCGGCGCGTGCTGATTCTCATGGTCTGGTTCTTTCATGAGCAAGGAGTGATGGCTTCTAGCCATCATATGCACTTCCTAACCACGAATGAACACTAATGGACACTAATTTTGTAGGGCGCTTGCGCCAGAAAGTAATTCTTCGCCTTACAATCTATTTGTGTTGATTCGTTTGCCACGCCGAAGCAGGCGAAGTCGGGTGTTAATTCGTGGTTTTCTGGGTACAGTGCAAAGCCGTGTCATTTAATCATTTCGGACTTTCGCCTGAGGTCGTGCGCGGGACGCAGGCGATGGGATTCGTCGAACCGACACCGATCCAGCTCCGAGCTTTTCCAATTGTCCTTGCCGGCAAAGATCTAATTGGCACGGCGCAGACCGGCACCGGCAAGACCGCGGCGTTCGCTCTGCCCATCCTGACGTTACTGGCGAAGCACGGCGTCCGGCAGTCTAAAGATTCGCAGGCTCGCCACGGGACGAGTCCGTCCGACCGACGGACAGGATTGCCTGCGTCACTGGTGCTCGAGCCCACGCGCGAACTCGCAGCGCAAGTGGAGACGGCCTTTCGCGATTATGGGCGCTTCACTGATCTGCGAGTAGCCCTCGTGCACGGCGGCGTTGGTTACGGGAAACAGCGCGAGGCACTCAAGCGCGGCGTGAACATTCTTGTCGCAACACCGGGGCGCCTGCTCGATCTGCTCGAACAACGCGCACTGACTTTGCAATCGGTAAAGATTCTCGTGCTCGATGAAGTGGATCGGATGCTCGACATGGGTTTTCTGCCGGACGTGCGCCGAATTGTTGAAAAAATCCCGACAGAGCGACAAACCTTGCTTTTCTCAGCGACTTTGCCGCCGGAGATCGAGCGCCTGGCTGCATGGGTGTTGCGCGATCCCACGCTGGTGGAAATCGGCGTGCGCCGTTCGCCGGCGGAAACCGTTACACACGCAGTGTATCCCGTCGCAGCGGAACAAAAATTCGATCTGCTCATGGCGCTCCTGGAGCGAACAAATTTCGACAGCGTCCTGATTTTTTGCCGGACGAAACAGAACGCTGATCGGGTCGCGCACTTCCTCAAGCATGGGCAGCATGCCGTGGCCGTGCTGCATTCGAATCGGACGCAGCGCGAACGCATCGAAGCACTCGAGGGATTCAAGAGCGGCAAATACGAAGTGATGGTTGCGACCGACATCGCGTCACGCGGGCTGGACATCGCCGGTGTAAGTCACGTGATCAACTACGATGTGCCCGAGCATCCGGAAGATTATGTGCACCGCATCGGGCGCACTGGCCGGGCCCAAAATGTTGGCGACGCGTTCACCCTCATGAGCGGCCATGAGTTGTCCGCGTTGCAAGCGATCGAACATTTTATTGCCCAGAAAATTCCGCGACTGAAACTGGACAACTTTCCGTACTTGTACACGGCGCTGTTTGAACCGGAGTCTGGGACGAGCGCTCGTCGCGCAGTCGGCGGCGGCAGAACCCATCGGGGATATTCGTTTGGGCGACGGCGATGAGATTGACTATGAGACACGAATTTCACGAAGTCACACGAATTGAGACACCAATGTCACCAATTCGCACTAATCGATTTCGAAAGCTTTCAGAATTCGTGATAATTCGTGTAATTCGTGTCTCGTGATGATTCGTGTAATTCGTGTCGTGACTTATGCCTGAATCGAAACCGGTTTCCGTGTCTCAATCCGAATTTGACCGACTGCAGAAGAAACTGGTTCCCTTGTGGAAATCGATCGAGCGATTTAACCAGGACCCTCAGACGATCGTGGTCGTGCCGTCGATGTCCATCGACGCGATCGGCTCGGGCGCAGTGATGCAGGCGTATGAGGAACGTTTCCTTTTCCTGCTATTGCTGCTACGCCAGCCTCGAGCCCGGCTGATCTACGTGACGTCGCAAACGATTCTGCCAAACATCATCGATTATTACCTCGATCTTCTACCCGGCGTTATCCCGAGTCATGCCCGGCCGCGGCTTTTCCTAATTGCGCCGCTCGACGGATCAGCGCGTCCGCTGAGTGATAAGCTTCTCGATCGGCCACGGCTAATCGAGCGCATTCGCTCCTTGATCATGGATCCCGACCGGGCGCACCTTGTTCCTTTTAACACCACCAACCGTGAGAAGGAACTGGCGCTACGGCTCGGCATCCCCATGTACGGCGCCGATCCGAAATTTTTCTCTCTGGGCACGAAGAGCGGTTGCCGGCAAATTTTCATGGAAGAAAATGTTCCTCATCCTCTTGGCCATGAGAATCTCGGGAGCAAAGAGGAACTGATCGAGGCCATCGCGCAGATGCGTACGCAAAAGCCTTCGATCAAGCAGGTCCTGGTGAAGCTGAACGAGGGTGTTTCGGGTGAGGGGAATGCTATCGTCGATGTAAAGGGACTTCCATCTGTAGCCGGGGGCGGTGACCCCGGCAAGCAACGCGCTCTGTTAGAGGAACGCCTTCGAGCGATTCAGTTCGAGTCAGAGGGAGTTACTTACGAGAGCTACATGAAGAAGCTACAGGAAAGAAAGGCGGTCGTAGAAGAACGCATCATGGGAGAAGAGTTCAGGAGCCCCAGCGTGCAGCTTCGCATCACGCCCTTGGGTAAGGTTGAATTGCTATCCACACATGATCAGCTTCTCGGTGGTCCGTCGGGCCAAAGCTATCTCGGCTGCGTGTTCCCGGCCGACAAGGGTTACGCCGCGCTCATCACTCGCGAAGCTGCCAAGGTCGGCAGGCGTCTCGCGAAGGAAGGAGTCATAGGGCGTTTCGCTTTGGATTTTGTGGTAGTACGGGGGGAACATGGAAAGTGGGAGCCGTACGCCATCGAGATTAACTTGAGAAAAGGCGGGACCACTCATCCGTTTTTGACCCTGCAATTTCTTACCGACGGAAAATACGACCCTGACACTGCGATCTTCACGGCCCCAAATGGGCGGCAGAAGTTCTTTGTCGCCAGCGACCACGTCGAGTCGCCAGCGTACCGCACACTGACGCCGGACGACCTTTTCGATATCGTCGTGCGGCACAACCTGCACTTCGGTCAAACGCGTCAGACAGGTGTCGTGTTTCACATGATGAGCGCTCTCGGTGAACTCGGAAGAACAGGGCTGACCGCAGTGGGCAACTCGCGCGAGGACGCCAAGGCCCTCTACGACCGCGCGGTAGCTGTCCTCGATGAGGAAACGCGGGGCGGCACCTCGGAATGACGAATGTCGAAGCATGAAGAGGAACCACGGATTACACGAATAGCACGGATAAGAGACTAACGTATGAAACTCAGGATTCTTTTCGTCCGTGTTATCCGTACTATGCATGAAAGTTTTCGCAGGTTGCGCAAATTTCCAGGTGGTAAGCCAAGGAGCGGCGGTCTCTAGTCCGCCGTCTCAAAAAGAGGATTGGATAGGCGCCCACTAAACACGCGAAAAGACGCGAAATTAGAGAAAGGGAATATCGCGGTCCGACTGTGGCTTGAGTCTTTTGATCCGGCAGCCGCTGGCGGTTCTTTCGTGTCGTTCGTGTTGTTTCGTGGGCCAAAATTTCGCTCGTCGAGTCGCCAGCGTACCGCACACTCACTCCGGACGACCTTTTCGATATCGTGGTGCGGCACAACCTGCACTTCGGTCAGACGCGCCAGACAGGTGTCGTGTTTCACATGACGAGCGCTCTGGGTGAACTCGGAAGAACAGGGCTGACCGCAGTGGGCAACTCACGCGAGGACGCGAAGGCCCTCTACGACCGCGCGGTAGCTGTCCTCGATGAGGAAACGCGGGGCGGCACCTCGGAATGACACGAGCGCTTCGCTAATTCAGCTCCGACGATCCCTGGTGTTGTGGAAAAAACCATCGCGCTGCGAAATCCGAGCCGCTGCAAAATGCGGAGCAAACGTTCGAGTAAATTGACGCACCGCCATTCAGCTACATCTATAACACCATCAATACCGCGTCTGCCCCTAACGACAGCGAGTTGGTGGTGGGTCAAAGGCAGGATGAATGCTGCTTCACCGAGTTCGGGTGCGATACCACCGGTGGCGAATTCCCGCCGGTCAGCAGTGGCCAGGCGCTCATTGCCGTAGCGACGCCCCCGCCGGTCTGCTCGCTGATCGCGGTTAACGGAGTCATCGACTCGAGCGATCCCACGCAAACCGGTCGCGTGGTCCGTAACGGTGTTCCCAGCGCCTGCTGCGAGGAGCCCAAAGTGTGCCCCGGACCGTTCGATGCACTCCAGCACCATTACGATTCGTACACCTTCACTAATACCAGCGGCGCGACCCAATGCGTGACGGTGGACATCAATACGGCTTGCACGGGCAACAACGTCATCTTCGCCACGGCCTATCTGGGCAGCTTTAATCCAATCGACGTCTGCGCGAATTACCTGGCAGACGAAGGGGTCAGCCCGCTTCCAACGCAGCCGTTCTCGTTTAACGTGGATGACGGTCAAACCATTGTGATCGTGGTGGTCGAAGTGAACTCCAATGCCGGTTGCTCAGGTTATACCATGACAGCCACCACCAGTTGCCCGGAAACTGCGACCCCATCGCCGACTCCGACAGCCACGGCCACAGCGACGGCTACCGCACAGCTACAGCTACCGCCACAGCTACAGCAACGCCAACTTCGTCACCACCTCCAACGCCTACGATCCCGCCGAGGCCTATACCGACCCCGCGGCCGCGACCGACGCCCCCGCCTCGCCCGTAGTTCGTAGCTTAAGTGGGAAGTAACGAGTGATTAGTTGTAGGGGAAGCTGACAGCTTCCCCTACAGCATCTTATTTCGCGAGTTGCCCGCTTGTGGTCGCCTTCAGTCATTTCGCACGCGAGTGCTTTAGGACTGCGATGCGTCCTCGCATCGCTTTTTCGATCCTGGCGAATTATCCCTGCCCGCTCGGAAATCGTCAGGCACCTTTATCCGATCGGTCTTGAATGAATACACCGATTTCACAAATCCCGATCGCGCATTGCTTTCAAACCAGGCAGCCGAGCACCACGCGTATTGATTGGCCACCCGCACCGATCCGTGTTTCACCGCGTTTTGATGCACGTAGTTCAACCGCGCAAGCCACGATTTCTCGAATGTCAAGCGAGTGTCCCAGAATTCGTACATGACTCGACGGCCCGGAGTGTCGTCGATGCGGTTGAGCCGTATTGCCAGTTCGCGGTGCAGATGCCGCACCAAATCACGATGCGCTTTTGCGGTGTTTTCGAAACTGACGACAAGATGATAGTGATTGGAGAAGAAGGCCCAAGCCTGTAGAGTTAGCGCATAGTTTCTCGCCAACTCGAAAGTTGTGTCGCGCAAAAGATCCAGCTTTGCGCCGGAACCGAAAAGTGGCGCTCGGTGCAGCGTTGCCGCCGTAATGATACAGGTACCGTGCGGCGTAAAGTAATGTGGTGGCGCGTGCGGCCAACTTTCCCGCATACCAATGCGATTATCACACGCTCTTACCTTGGCCAAACTTTTTAGTCCACCCAAAAGCGATGCGAAGACGCATCGCATTCCCAAAGCACTTCCCGCACACGGCGAGCAGGCAGTGCGAAATTAATCGAAGACGCAGCCGCCGAGTTCGTCGTTAAATCTTCGGTCTCGCGATGGGCCACTCCTGCTGCCCGGTTCAAAATATAAAACTTTCCCGAAAAAGTTTGACAGCTCTCCTAGGTTTCGTTTAGAAAGACGAGCCTCGGCGTCTGTTCACTAACCAGGAAAAATACAACACCGGGATCGCCGATCCCGGCTACAACAACAAACGCACCCGGGCAATTCTATGATCACAAACCCGAATTCGAGATCCGCGTTCACGCCGTCGAGATGGCGGCGTATTTTTTGTTCAGTGTTCCTTATAGCAGCTGCCGTAGCTGGCATAGGAGCCATCGCCTCCTCGCGCCTGACCGCCGAAGCCTTGGCGAAGGCGGGTGCTGTCGGTGGATCGACTTCTCCGAAGGCGATGGGCCAACGCGTTGAGGACAACGCTTTCCACCTTGCGCCCGCGAACAAGATTGCGCCGTTGGTGATGGAACACACAACCAACGGGCAGCAGGCAGAATTTTTTGTTGTGCTCGCTGATCAGGCGGACCTGAGCGGCGCGGCAAGTTTGCCGACCAAGGCTGAGAAGGGACGCTTCGTCTATGAGACTTTGTTGAGCAAGGCCCAGACCACACAGGAACCAATCCTGCAATGGTTACGCGACCGCGCCATCGAGCATCAATCCTTCTACATCGTTAATGCAATTCTCGTGAGGGGCACCCGCGAGATCGCCGAGACACTGGCGGCCCGCCCGGATGTGGCGCGAGTGGAAGGCAATCCGCTTGTCCACAATGACCTGCCTCAACCTGGCCCTGTCGAAGAATCGCCACCTCACGTCCCGGCCACAATCGAACCAGGGATCAGTTACACCCACGCGCCACAGGTATGGGCCCTGGGATTCACCGGGCAAAATATCGTGATTGCCAGCGCAGATACGGGTAATCGCTGGACGCATAGCGCGCTTAAGCCTCACTATCGAGGCTGGGATGGCGTGAACGCCAATCATAATTACAATTGGCATGACTCCATCCACGACAGCGTCAGCAACCCTTGCGGGAACGATTCGCCCTTTCCTTGCGACGATTTCTTCCACGGTAGCCACACCCTCGGCACCGCGATCGGCGATGATGGCATGGGTAACCAGATCGGGATGGCGCCCGGCGCGAAGTGGATTGGTTGCCGTAACTTGGACCAGGGCAACGGCACACCGGCAAGGTACATGGAGTGCATGCAATTTTTCCTGGCGCCTTACCCAATTAACTGCACGCCCAATGAAGGCGACCCGACCAAATCGCCTGATATCACAATTAATTCCTGGGGTTGCCCCGCTTCAGAAGGTTGTTCTGCTAATACTTTGCAAGCTGCTGTCGAAGCCCAGGCTGCTGCTGGAATCATGATGGTAGTCGCAGCGGGTAACGGCGGCTCGGCCTGTTCCACGGTGACAGATCCACCCTCGCTCTATGCGGCCTCTTATACGGCTGGCGCATTGATTACCGGCACCGACACGATTGCTGGCTTTAGCAGCCGCGGCCCGGTCACGGTCGATGGAAGCGGCCGCATCAAGCCCGATATCTGTGCCCCTGGGACCGGCACGCGCTCGGCCAGCAACACCGGCGATAATGCGTATACCACTGCCAGCGGTACGTCCATGGCCACTCCGCACATCGCGGGCGCCATGGGGTTGTTATGGTGCGCGCTGCCAAGCTTGCGGCACCAGATTACCATGAGTCGCGATGCCTTAAATAACGCGGCTGTTCATATCGCTTCCACCCAGTGCGGCACTGCGGGGCCGCCAAACAACGTGTATGGCTGGGGGCGGGTCGATATCGCGGCGGCTGTAGGGATGCCGTCGCCAACTGCGACGCCGACTCCCACGCCAACACCAACCGCGACCCCAGCTGCGTGCGGGCCGACGACGCCGACACCTACGGCCACGCCGACGGCAACAGCAACAGCGACGGCAACAGCTACAGCGACGGCAACGGCTACACCGACGCCGACGTTGACACCTACACCGAGGCCTGTTCCAACACCGAGGCCTCGGCCCACGCCGCCACCTCGACCGTAGAAATTTTCGCCGGAGCGAACATTCCTAGTGATCGGTGATCAGCCTGCCACGCCGTAGCTTGGCGAAGGCTGGTGAGCGGTTGTAGCCGGGATCGGCTTGTCCCGCCGTACCTGCGCGAAGGCGGATGATCCCGGCACCGGCGTCACCGCCGCCGGCTACAGCATGCCTGCCGCGAAATTCGCCTTTCAATCCTGTTACCAAATGTTCGCGGAATATTTCTCGACAAAATTGCTGTTCTAAACTAAGGGAAGCGGGCCTGCGCGGCGATTCGAGATCGCAGATCAAGCATCGCGGATCGCTTCGACGGTTTAACGCTTCCTCGGCCTGCCGTAGGCTTGGCAAAGGTGGCAACGCTTCAACGACACAATGAACGCAGCCTGATTATGAGAACTTCTAAACTTTCAACCCTAAGCCTATTGATTTGTCTGAGTTCACTAGCCTCCCTTGCCACCGCTTCGGCACAGACGCCTGCCCGCAGTGCTACAGCGTTGCAGGCGGAGCCCACACACAAGGCGCCCCGAAACGAGCCGCTGGAAAAATACGATAACCCGCCTGCTCCCCCTAGGAAAATGGAGACTTCGCCACGAATGACCTCGCAGTTAGGCGTATTCACGAGTTACCAGGCCAACGTCGATCAGAATGGCCAGAACATCGTTGGCGACGCTGCGAACGAGTGCGCTATTTCGGTTGACCCCACAGACGGCAACAAGATGACCATCGCCTGGCGACAGTTCAATAATGTCACGTCCAACTTCCGACAGGGCGGCTGGGGTTACACCACTGATGGCGGGCTCACCTGGACCTTTCCTGATGTGTTGGAGAACAACGTTTTCCGCAGCGATCCGGTAACGAGCTCGAATGAAACGGGAACTTTTTTTTACCTGAGTCTGCTACAGACGTTTTGTGACGACATGTGGCGTTCGACCAACGGCGGCCAAAGTTGGACACGCCTGCCACCGGAGGGAGGCGCGGGTGGAGGCGATAAGGAGTGGTTTACCATCGATAAGACCAACGGCCCGGGTCACGGCTTTCAATACCAATCGACTGACACGACTACCTGCAGCGGCAGCGGGATATTTCAACGGTCCACCGATGGCGGGGTCACGTGGATGACTCCGACCAGTATTCCCAATTCTCCTCAGTTTGGAACGCTCGACGTGGACACCAATGGCAACCTGTTTGTCGGTGGAGAAGGATTCAGCGGGTTCTTTTGCGAGCGCTCAAGCAATGCGCAGATCGGGGGCCAGACGCCAACTTTTGACCGAAGCACGTCGGTCAACCTCGGCGGCAGTCTCGATTTCGGCGACACGATCAATCCAGGCGGCCTGGCAGGGCAGTTGTTCCTGGCAGTGGACCGCTCCGGCGGCCCCACTAACAATAATATTTACATGCTGGCGAGTGTACAACCAACCGGCTTCAACACCGGGATAGACGTGATGTTCTCGCGCAGCACAGACGGTGGATTGACCTTCAGCGCGCCCCTGCGGATTAATGATGACCCAGTCAACCACAGCAAGTGGCACTGGTTTGGCACCTTTTCAGTAGCGCCAAATGGGCGGCTCGACGCCGTCTGGTATGACACGCGAAACGCAGCGAATAACACTGACTCCCAGCTATTCTATTCTTTTAGCACGGACGGCGGCGTCACCTGGTCGGCTAACGTTGCGGTGAGCAATTCCTTTAATCCCTTCGAAGGCTATCCGAATCAGAACAAGATAGGCGATTACATCACGATCGTTTCCGATAACACAGGGGGCAATGTGGCGTATGCCGCCACGTTCAACTTCAACCCGAACCGGGGACAACACGAAGAAGACATCTATTACGTGCGGGTATCGCCGTCGGGCGGCGGTACACCGACGCCTACACCTACAGCTAGTCCAACGCCAACACCTACGGCTACAGCTACTGCAACAGCAACTCCCACACCTACTCCTACTTCCACGCCCAGACCGACGCCGACGCCGAGGGGTCGTCCCACGCCGCCGCCCCGGCCGTAAGGCTTGCCATCGATTTCGCACGAAGTGCTTTTGGAGTGCGATGCGTCCTCGCATCGCTTTGGCCGTAGCCAAAAGGATTTTTACAGAAGGCAACGAAGAAAACAAAGACTGTAGTTGATTTAAAAAATCTTCGTTAGGCTTCGGCGTGGCAAGCACGTCCGCCATTCGGACGGGCTCGTCCGCGGCGAGCCTGCCGCTACAGGTACGCTCGCGTTGGGGAGAACGCGTGCTGAGTTGAGTTTTTACAAAAGGTAACAGAGGAAACCAAGGCTGGAGATGATTTAAAAACCTTCGTTATCTTCGTTTCCTTCTGTTGATTTTCTTGTCCCGCCCGCTTGCTCGCGAAAACTTCCGAAGTAGTACGGCTGGCTGCCAGACGAAGGCGGTTGTAGCCGGGGTCGGCGACCCCGGTCGGGAGTGTGCAATCGGACAGTCTCCGATTGCTAGGAACAGGCTGGATCCGCGCGCCAAAGATCTACTGTTAATTCAAAGATAGGTGCTGACACGTCTTCGGCGCTTCAACCAAAAGCGCTATTCCCTCCGGAAATCTGTCTGAACACGACCCCAGAACAATTCGCAAGTTCCCCTCGCGGCACAGGCTCAACCCGATGATTCGGCAGCGCATGTGTTTCCAAGAAACGCGCAGCCGTGATCGTCGATCCCGGCTACAACCGATTACTGATCACTTGGGAATCAGGGCTACGGCCGCGGCGGCGGAGTCGGGCGAGGTCTGGGCGTAGGTGTAGGCCTTGGCGGTGATGTAGGTGTAGGCGTTGCAGTCGCTGTAGGCGTAGGCGAGGCCGTAGGCGTCGGCGTGGGACTTCCTCCGCCAGCGAAACTAAATTTACCGATGCGGGTGTGCCAGTTGAACTGGCCGGTGACAGCTTCGTACTCGTTCACGTGCCAGAAGCTAAGGCCATCGGCGGGATCGATGGTAGTCATGCTATAATCGCCCCAGCGTCCACCGGTGTCAGTCTCGCTGCCGGTGCCGCTAAACATTGTGTTTTCTCCCTGGGCGAGGTTACCTGGCGGATCAGCGACAAGACGCCCGGCATAACGAATGCCTGGGAACATGGTTGGGCTGGATACGGAGTAGCCAATGGCCGTATTGCCATTTTGATCCACAGCTATGCTGGGCATAAAGCGCCAGAGACCGTCGTTCCCGTTGGTCCAGTCTTGTTGTTGAGCCGCCGCGGCAGGAAAGGTGCCTCCGGTCACGTTGAATTGATACCAACGAACCGCTGTCGGCCCGTTGGGGTAATTCAGGATTACGGTGCTATCCGCCCATAACGATTCCGTACCACTGCGGTTCTGGTAAACCACGGGCGTCATGATCTTATCGCCCAAAGTGTCCAGCTTTTGCGTCGTGCCCTGCTGCGGCACCAGGTTTGTTGTATTTGTAAAGGCGTCAACGAACCCACTAACTGTGATCTCGGCGTTCGGAGCATGGCCGGCGCCCATGCCGAACGTGGAATTAGCCGGGTTAACAAAATCCACGTGAAAGAACCGAGCGTGGACCTGAGTCAAAGTCACGCCGCCAGTGGCCGGGCTATCGATGGCCAGCACCATTTCATCTCTTCCCGCAGGCGGCGGATTACCAGTGCGAAAGGTTGCAGCAACGAAGCTATAGGAATCGGCAACCTGCGCCGGAGTGAGAGTAAAGGCGATTGCGTGGGTGGGACCGTTGGCGAGCATGCTAGCGCGGTCGAGTGCATAGACGCGGACGCCGTTGAAAGTCGTAGGACTAGAAAACAGGTTGACGGTCAGGTGATAGGCGCCGCCAGGCTGCGGGTCGCTCCATTGGGCGAACTTTGGATAATCTCCCAAGAATGACGGGTTCGCCGGATCCACCTGCAGCGCGTAGAGAAAATAGCCGCCCGTCGGGTCAGGAGTCTGTGACACGCCGATGCATTCCCAGAATGACGTACCAGGAAACGAGACATAAGCTGAGATAGTTATCACCCAGCGATCAGCAATCTGATCGTAGAAAGCAATAGGGTCTGTCTGGTTGCCGCCACTGCAAGCCGTGCCAGTTAAGGGGGCAAAGAACGAACTGAATGTGATCGGGCCAGCCAGGCTGGTACCGTTTTTGTTATACACATTGAACGCGACATTGACCGCTTCGACGTAATGATTCGGGCCGACATCGCCGTCGCTATCTGGTGGCGCGCAAGCGCAGGCCTGTGCTGCGCCAAGCCCCTCGAAAGTCAACAGCGGGGGCGGTATGTTGGGCGTCGGGCGCGAAAGATTCTTGATCAACGCCTGGACCATCGAAAGGCCGGATGTGCCGTAGCCTGCCTGCGCGGCGGGCTGGCCCGTCCCGTGTGGATATCGCATCAGACGTGTCTCTTCGAACTCTGCCTTCGGCGGGATGTACGGGAGGTCTCGAAGCCGCAGGTCTTGACGGACCGGGCCAACCATCTGCACCACGTCCGGCGTCTGAGACCCGGGGGTTGCCCCATTGGCTTGTTGGTTTGTGCCTTTTCCCTGGGCGAGCGCGCTTGAGAACGCGCCCATGCCAAGCAGCGCCATAGCGATGGCAACGAGACAAAAGAGAGCAGCAATTACGATTCGAAGATTAAAGAACCCGCCTTCGCCAAGCCGCCTTCGTGTAAAAACTACGGCGAGCCAAGGGCTACGGCGGGCAGGTGCTGATTGTGAAGTGGATTTCTTTTTCATAGATGGAGTGAAGTTGTTTCCCTCTGCGGTGAACCCGAGATGGTAATCGAGAGGCTAGGTGAGATGCAAGACGCGTGTCAACATCTTTTTGAAAATTTTGATTTGAAAGGATCCGCCTACGCCGAGGCTACGGCGGGACAAGTTACCCAGAGCGGCTCCTCCGCAGCTGAAGTTTAGTCCGCGAATGACCAGCCTTCGCCAAGGCTACGGCCAGGCAGGCGCGAATGAACGCTAATATGAAGCCTAAGGAGTGGCGGTTTAACAACCGCCGAGATTTAGAAGCGCTTGGACAAGACTCTCCTCTTTGATTCGCGTGAATTAACGCCTGCCGCGCCGTAGCGTGCGAAGGCGGGTGGTTCGCGGGCAACTGATCACCGATCACTAATCCCCAATCGCCCACCTTCGCGATGGCTACGGCGCGGCAAAGCTGGGAATGACGGGCTACCGGTCGCTAAAACGTCAGAACGTCACCGTCACCTGATTAGAACAGGTCTGGCTGCCTTGGTTACACACTTTATAGATGTAGGTGTCATGGCCATGACCACCGGGAAAATCGCGATATGAACTAGGAGTGTTCGGGACCGTGGCGATCACGACGCCGTTGCGGTAGATGTCGAGATTGCCCGAAGTTACCCCGCTCCAGGAGAGGTCCACTATCTGCCGCCCCCGCACCTTGGAGCCAGTTGCCATGAGCGTTATTTGGCCCGGTGTAGGTGTCGCCGTAGCGGTAGCTGTAGGAGTTGGGCTAGGAGCTACCGTCGCTGTTGCGGTCGCCGTCGGTGTCGCGGTGGCTGTAGCGGTGGCTGTAGGTGTGGCTGTCGCGGTGGCCGTAGCTGTAGCTGTTGGAGTTGGGCTTGCGGCAGGGAATTGGAATTTGCCGACGCGCGTAAACCAGCTAGCGCTACTGGTGACAGGATAATATTCGTTGGCGTGCCAGAAACTTAGATTATCGGCGGGATCGATAGTCAGCATGCTGTAATCGCCCCAGCGTCCGCTGGAGTGGGTTTGGTGACCGCCGCCTGCCGTCATGACAGCTTCGCCCTGACCGAGATTATTTAACGGATCGGAGGCAAGGCGTCCGGCATAACGAATGGAAGGTTCTTGCGTCGCGCTGGAGGTGGAATAGCCGATTGCCATGTTTCCGTTTTGATCCACTGCGATGCTAGGCATCCACCGCCACAAACCATCACTGCCATTCGCCCAGCTTTGCTGTTGCACCGGCGTAGCGGGAAAATTGCCGCCAGTTACAGTCATTTGATACCAGCGAATGGCAGTCGGCCCGTTCGGGTAATTCAGAATAACGGTCTGGGACGCCCACAACGACTCCGTGCCGGACCTATTCTGATAAACAAGCGGCGTCATGATTTTGTCGCCCAAGGTGTCTAACTTTTGTGCTGTCCCGTTCTGGGGCACCAGGAGCGTGCTGGTATTGGTAAATGCGTCAACGAACCCGGCTACGGTGACGTTGGCATTTGGGGTATGGTCGACGCCGAGGCCGAGAGTCGAATTACCCGGTGTGCCAAAATCGACGTGAAATTTCCAGCCATGCACCTGAGTCAAAGTCACGCCGCCGGTGGCGGGGCTATCGACAGAGATGAGAAACTCATCTCTGCCCGCAGGCGGAGCAGACTGTAGGAATCGCCCAGGCCGGCAGGGGTGATGTTAAAGGCAATGGTGTTAGCGGCGCCGCCGGTGAGCATGGAGGCGCGGTCGAGAGCAAAGACCCGCACGCCTTGAAAGCCAAGCGTAACGCCATTGAACAAGTTGACCGTGAGATAATAGGCGTTTTGTGCAGGGCTCCCGCCGCTGTTCCACGTCGCCAACTTCGGGTAATCACCGATCCAGGTGGGATTGGACGGGTCATGCTGGATCGCATAGAGGAACCAACCCCCGCTGACGGGGTCGCCAGTCTGGGATACACCGATGCATTGGTAGAACGGTCCGGAGCCGGGCAGCGAGCCGGGAAAAGCAAAATCGCTCACCACCCAGCGATTAGCCTGATGATCATAAAAGACGAACCCATCGCCATTGTTGAAGCCCGAACAAGGCGTGCCTACCAGGGTCAGGAAGAAAGAGTTGTAGGTCGTTCCATTTGGGCCATTGAGTGGGTTACCGTTTTTATCAAAAATCTTGATCGAGCTGTTGACCGACTGGACATAGTGATTCGGGCCGACATCGCCATCGGTGTCAGGGGGCAAGCAGAGACAACCACTCTGGCTTGAGTTCATCCCATCGAAAGTCAGCAGCGGCGCAGGCATCGTCGGCGTGGGCGGTGCGATTTGCTTCACTAACGTCTCGAATCGCGGATAAGCGGATTGATTGGTCGGGCTTGGAATTTCCGGGTGCGGATAACGCGTCAGCCGCTTCTCTTCGATCTCCGCGTTTGGAGCAATGTAAGGGAGACTGCGCAAATCGTTGTTTTGAATAACAGGTCCCATCAACCGCGCGACATCGGGCGTCTGCGTACCGGGAGCGTCCTGTGCGCCTTGTTGAGTTGGCCTTGCGCTCTTTGTTTGGGCGAACAGCGCCACAGCGAGAGCACCAAGGCAAAAGACCGCAGCAATTAAAACGCGAAGATTAAAGAATGCAGATTGTGAAGTGGATTTTTTTTTCATGGGTGGAGGTTTATTGGTGTGCGATTTTTGCGTTAAAGCCTTGAACAATCAACGCTTTAATTTCGTCTGCTGCGGGTGAAAAGACCGTATCACGGGAAACGAATTATAAACTTCTGGCCGGTGGCCCGTCGTAGCCATGGTTGACCGGATCGATGCGCCGCATGGGTCTTTCGCGAGTTTGCTCTTCAAGTACGTGCGCGATGAGTCCTGGCGTGCGCGCGATCATGAAAACGCCGTTGAACGCTGCGGGATTCATTCCCAAGTCGGCGAGGATGGCGCCGATTGCGCCGTCCACGTTGATCGGCAGCGATTTTTTTGCGTCAGCGAATGCCTTTTCAACCGCTCGGGCAGCCTGCATGTGTAGGCCATCCACGCCGGCTTCCCGCGCAAGCTCGAACAAACGCGCGGTGCGTGGATCTTTAGTGTGCAAGCGATGACCAAATCCCGACATGCGTTCGCCTGCTTCGCGCATGGTTGCGAGCGTGCGCGACGCTGCCTCATCCAGTGAGATGGATTTGCGCGCGGCGCGGTCGGCAATTGCTTTCAATTGGCGGGCGCAATCTTCAATCGCGCCGCCGTGATGCCGATTGATCGACATGATTCCGGCTGCAACCGATGCGCTCAACGTTGCGCCAGTCGATGCGACAGTGCGCGCAGCCAACGCACTCGGGGGCGTCGCACCGTGATCAATTGACGAAACCAAAATTGCGTCCATCAAACGCGCGATGGCCGGTGATGGCACTTCGCCGGTTAAGATTAGATAAACCGCCGCGCCAAAGGAGACGCTCCCCATAAGCTCGGCGATATCGTAGCCGCGCACGGCGACTTTGTTAGGCTGGATGCGCGTAATAGCGGTGTACCAAACTGCGTTCTTCTCGGCTTCGCTCATGAGACTTTCCCCTTGGGTTGGCTGCAGAATCTTCACGACTGCCCCCGGCAATTCGCCAAACGCATCGACCACAGTGGCGCCAGCGCTGCGCAACGCCTTCACCTTGCCGGCATGCGTGCCGCGACCACCTTCGATGATCGCGCCGGCGTGACTGAAGCGGGTGCCTTCGCGTGCCGCTTTGCCACCGATGTACGCGATCACGGGCTTTGTGATTTTCCCATCCACGATCAACTGCGCCAGTTCTTCTTC
>QHNR01000185.1 GCA_003218475.1 Verrucomicrobiota bacterium
GTTCGATTGCGCTTTTCTCATCTGGCGAAAGTTTCGCCTGTAACTGGTCGGCTATCGTTTTTGCGATCTCACTCTGAATGGCGAACACGTCGGCGAGTTCGCGATCGTAAGTCTGCGCCCATAAATGCCGGTCGGTACGCGCATCGACCAACTGCGCATTGACGCGCACGCGATTTCCCGAGCGCTGAACGCTTCCTTCCAGCACATGCGCTACCCCGAGTTGTTCCCCGATCTCGCGCAGATTGCGCGCGATCCCGCTTTTGTAATGCATCACCGAGGTCCGGCTGATCACTTTCAAGTCCGCGATTCTTGCCAGATTGGTCAGAATTTCGTCCTGCACGCCATCGGCGAAAAACGCGTTTGCTTTCTCTTCGCTGCGATTCTCGAAGGGCAGAACGGCGATCGATTTCTCTGGCGTTGCTACGGCCACTTTCTGACCCGGCCCGAAACGTTGATAGGCGAAAACTGCAATCACGAGCAACAAGACGGCGATAATCAGAAAATCGAGCTTTCTCCCGGTACGGCGCGTGATCGATTGATTAAGATCGACATCCTCCGCGCGCTTGATTCCTTCCGGCGTGATCTCGAATGCCCAGGCCAGAATCAACGCAACCGGGAATCCGATCACGAGCAGCAACACCACCAATCGCACCGCCCAATTTGGAACCTCAAAAAATGGGAAGACCTGCGTCGCGATCTGAATCAACAGCCACGCCACAACCGCATACGCGACCGCGACCTTGTAAACATTGCGGCGCTTCAGCTCGGAAAAGAAGTTACGCGAGTTCACTTTGGTTTCTCTTCGCAGAGTTTCTGGAAGCGTGGATCATTCCGAAGCGGATCGAACATGGGATCGAGCCGGAGCAGCGCGGGAGTGAGCGGCACTCCTGCAGACAGTGCGTCAGCGTAGGGTATCGACAGGAGTTTCTGTAAAGCGGCAATGGCGCGGTCGAGTTCACTCATGCGCGCCGCCACCCGGGCGAGGATGTCGATCGGAGTGGGACCAGTCAACGCGTCTTTCTCGATCGGATTCACGGTCATGGCGCGCTCGGCCATGGTCAACGCGGCGGCTTTGTCACCGAGCCCCATATTGGTCAACGCGAGATCTCCAATGAGCCTATAATTTTCCGGCTGTTCATTGAGGAAAGGTTCCAGTTCGCTGCGCGCCTGTCGCCAAGTTTCCTGGGCAGCGGCATGGTCACCGGCGACTTCTTGCGCCCAGCCTAACCAAAACCGCAGTTCACCATTGAAAAAACCCAAGGCTGGGTCGGATTTGGTCAACATTTCCTTTAGCCGAGGGATGACCGGTGCAGGACGGCGCTCCAGAATCGCTTGATAAATTTGCGTTTCCAAGGCGTTGGTGTAGTCGGCGCCCGGATGGAGCGGAGAGAGGAGCGCGGACGCACGCTCCAGATCGCCCTCGGCTTGTGCGATACCCGCTTCTCTCGCCAGGATATCGACGTCGTCGGGCGTAATATCTAGGATCTGATCAAACTTTCGCAGCGCTTCGGGGAAACGACGATGACACATGTAGGAAAACGCACGCTGGCTCAGTAAGGAAACATTGCGCGGGTCGAGCCGCTCGGCTTCGATGAAGAACGACTCGCTCCAGTCCCACTGGCCTCGCCTCCGCGCGACAAGGGCCAACGATTGAGGAATCCGGCTGCTATTCGGCAGGAACTGACGTGCTCGCTCAAAGTAGCGCACTGCGGTGTCGTAATCTTTTAGGCAGGCGTAGTAGTAAAATCCCTTGGCATGCAGCGCCTCGCCAAGATTGGGCTGAAGAGTGAGCGCGGTTTCGCCTGCCTGCCTTGCCTCTTCACGGAGGGCTGCCGTTCGTTGAAGAATTGTTGTAAGGTAGCCAACCGCATCGACGTTTGACAGCAACGCCCAACCAAGGGCGAACTTCGGGTCCAACCTCACCGCTTCTCTGAGATATTTCTGTGCGCCAAGGGTGTTGGCGGGTGTGTTGCCAGTCTTCAGTGTATAAGCCAGACCACGCAGGTAGGCGTCGTAAGCCTCAACATTGTCCGTCGGCTTAGCGGCGATGACTTGCTCTTCCTGACCGCTGACGTGCACTCGAAGTTGGTCGGCGATGGCTTTGGCCACCTCACTCTCGACCGAGAAGATGTCGATCAATTTTCGATCAAAGGTATCGGCCCAAAGATGGGAATCATTGGCTGCCTTGATTAGCTGCACGTTCACGCGCACCGCGTCGCCGCTCTTCTGCACACTTCCTTCCAGGATGTGGGCAACGCCAAGTTGCCTGGCGATTTCAGGCACGTTCGCTGGCGCGCTTTTGTAATGCTGCGTGGATGTGCGCGAGATCACTTTAAGATCGGCGATCTTGGATAAGCGCGCCAGAATCTCGTCCTGGATACCATCAGCAAAGTAGGCGTTGTCCGGATCGCGGCTTCGGTTTTCGAACGGTAGCACCGCGATGCTTTTTTCCGGAATCGATTCCCCGGCGGACGTGCGAACCGGGCGGCGCTCGTAAATCAACATCGCGATGACAAGCAACAGGACGCCGATGATGACAAAATCGAGAATTCGTCCGGTGAAACGCCGGCCTTTCCTCGCGGTCGCCGGATCGAGATCCTCGGACCGCACAATCCCCTCAGGCGTCAGCTCATAGAGCCAGGACAACGACATCGCGATCGGAAAACCAACCGCAAGCGCAATTACGACAAACCGAATCGCCGAGTTTGGAATTTCGAAGAACGGAAAAACCTGCGTTGTGACCTGAGTAAGGAACCACGCGACGACTCCATAGGCGACCGCCGCGCGGTAAACATTGCGCCGTTCTAATTCCCCGAAGAATTTCTTCGGATCCATTTGCTTTATTTATTTACGCCGGTCTTTCATTTCCGCGCGTAGTTTCAAACGCAGGGCATTCAGGCGAATGAATCCAGTGGCGTCGTTCTGGTCGTAGGTCCGCCACGGCGAATCCGTCCTTTGGCGGATCGATTTATCGCCTTCCATCGTCGCGATCTTGGGGTCGTAGAGACTCTTCGGACTCTTTCGGCCGGCGACGATAATATTACCTTTGTAAAGTTTCAGTCGAACAACACCGGTGACGTCACGCTGCGTTTCAGTCACGAGAACTTGGAGCGCTTCGCGTTCCGGCGAAAACCAAAAACCGTTGTAGACCAGCGTGCTGTATTTAGGAATCAGACTGTCCCGCAAATGCATCACTTCGCGGTCCATCGTCAGCGTTTCCATTTGTCGATGCGCGAAATACAGAATCGCGCCGCCGGGGGTTTCATAGACGCCGCGGCCTTTCATTCCAACGAAACGGTTCTCGACAATATCGACGCGGCCGATTCCGTGTTTGCCGCCGAGTTTGTTGAGCGTTTGCATCACACCGAGCGGCGAAAGCTTTTTGCCATTTACTTCGACGCAATTTCCATTCTCGAATTTAAGATCGACATGTTCCGGCTCGCTCGGCGCATCTTCCGGCGCGACGCTGAGTTTGTACATGTCGCGCATTTTCTTTGAGCTGGCGTCGAACCACGGATCTTCCAACACCCCGCTTTCGAAGCTGATGTGGAGAAGATTGCGGTCCGTCGAATACGGTTTCGCCGCGCTCGCCTCAACTGGAATTTTGTTCTTTTTCGCAAACGCGATCATCCCGGCACGTCCGGGAAATTGTTTCCGGAAACGTTCCTCCCGCCACGGCGCTATCACCTTCAATTCCGGCGCGAGCGCGGCTGCTGTTAATTCAAAGCGCACCTGATCGTTCCCCTTTCCTGTCGCGCCGTGCGCAATCGCGCCCGCTTTTTCAGCGCGCGCGATCTCGACCATTCGTTTCGCGATCAGCGGCCGCGCGATGCTGGTTCCAAGAAAATATTGGCCTTCGTAGATCGCGCCCGCCTGGATCATCGGAAAGATGAGATCCCGGGCGAATTCTTCCTGCAGATCCTCGACGACACATTTCGAAGCACCGGTGTTGAGCGCTTTGTCTTCCAATCCCGCAAGTTCCTCTTCCTGACCGATGTCCGCGCAGAAGGCAATGATCTCCGCCCGATAATTTTCTTTCAGCCAGCGAAGAATGACCGAGGTGTCGAGTCCGCCCGAGTATGCGAGAACGATCTTCACAGAAAGTTGATAGCTGATAGTTGATAGTTGATCGACATTAGAATTTCGCGGTCAGGACCGGCGCTACAGAAAGATCGACATCTAGTCGCCGAAGGAAATGTCGACGTCGCGCGCGGTCTGCACCATCTCGCCGTGCGGCGG
>QHNR01000044.1 GCA_003218475.1 Verrucomicrobiota bacterium
AAACCGACCGCTGGCAGGAAACGATCGTGCAACTGTGGGTGCCGGAGAATCCGGACGACGATTACATGACAGCGGCCAAGTTCCTCAAGATTTTCGATAAAGTGCGCGGAATGATCGCGCTCGATGTGGACTCCGAAATTCGCGTTGAGTATGGCGACCAAAATTTCTTTCCATCGACGTATCACGTTCGTTCAGTGACCAGCGATGATACCACGACGCGTGTGTTTCTCGGACTGCCGCGCGCCACCTGCAAAGCGCGCGACCGCCGCATGGCGGCTGCTGAATCATCGAGCGAAGGCGACTGCTGCTGTCTCGCCGCAGAGGCGTGCTGCTAGATTGCGAGCGAGTGCTGTAGGGTGCGCTGTCCTCAGCGCATCAACCAGGGCGACGCACGAAATCCGCTGAGACAGCGGACACTACAGCGAGATCTGGAGTGCGGCGACACGTCGCCGCTTTTGAAAGCGCGGACGTATCCGTGCACTCCAAACCTCGTGTCGCTTTGAAAACGATCGGCCTCAAATTACAATTCGCGCAATGAAACAGATTTTCTTTTGGGTGGGCGCATTCTTGACAATCGTAGTCGCAATGTTCGCGCAGGAGCAGTCGCAATCGCCAGGAACGGCGGAGTTCGACCTGATCATTAAAGGCGGCACGGTTTACGACGGCACCGGCACCGAGCCGCGGCAGGCAGATATTGCGATTCGCAGCGATCGCATCGCGAGGGTTGGGAATTTCAAGGCGGCGAAAGCGAAAACAGTTATCGACGCGAAGGGCCTAGCCGTTGCGCCCGGCTTTATCAACATGCTCTCCTGGTCCACGGAGTCGCTGATTCAGGATGGCCGATCGCAAAGCGAAATCCGGCAGGGCGTCACGACGGAAATAATGGGCGAAGGAGAATCGATGGGGCCGGTGAACGATCGCGTGCGCGAGCACATGCTGCACACACAGACAGACATCAAATACGACGTTAAGTGGAACACGCTCGCGGAGTACCTGCAGTACCTCGAGAAGCGCGGCATCTCGTGCAACGTGGCTTCGTTCCTCGGCGCGACCACCGTTCGTGAATACGTGATCGGGTTTGAAGACAAGCAGCCCACGCCGGAACAGCTCGAACAAATGCGGGAGTTGGTGCGAAAGGAAATGGAAGCGGGCGCGCTTGGAATTGGCACTTCATTGATCTATCCGCCCGCGTTTTATGCCAAGACGGAAGAGCTGATCGAGCTCTGCAAGGTGGCCGCAAAATATCAGGGCAAATACATCTCGCACATGCGTAGCGAAGGAAACCAATTGTTTGAAGCATTCGATGAGCTGCTGCGTATAGCGCGCGAAGCGAATATTCCGGCCGAGGTTTACCACATCAAAGCCGCCGGCCAGAAAAATTGGCCGAAAGAAAGCGAACTGCTCGCGCGAATCGAAGGCGCGCAGAAAGACGGACTGAAAATCACGGCCGATATGTACACGTACACCGCCGCAGGCACGGGGCTCGATGCCTGTCTGCCTCCGTGGACGGAAGACGGCGGTTACCCCGCTTTGTTCAAACGTCTGCGCGATCCAGCTACGCGCGAGAAGATTAAAGCTGAGGTGAAGATAGACAGCGACAAATGGGAAAATTTGTACCTCGCCGCCGGTTCGCCGGAGAAAATTCTGTTGGTTGGATTCAAGTCGGACAAACTCAAACCGCTCACCGGTAAAACGCTGGCTGAGGTCGCGAAAATGCGCGGCAAAGATCCGATCGACACGATTATGGATCTAATCGCGGAAGACGAATCACGGATCGGCACGGTTTATTATTTGATGTCGGAAGAGAACGTGAAGAAGGAATTGCGAAAGCCATGGATTTCCTTTGGGTCGGATGAAGCGTCACAAGCGCCCGAACCGCCTTTCACCAAATCTAATCCGCATCCCCGCGCTTACGGAAATTTCGCGCGCGTGCTCGGGAAATACGTGCGCCACGAGAAAGTTTTGTCGATGACCGACGCAATCCACCGCTTGAGTGGGCAACCAGCTACCAATCTCGGTCTCGACCACCGTGGATTTCTCAAGGATGGAATGTTTGCCGACGTGGTTGTGTTTGATCCGGCGACAATCTCGGATCGCGCGACATTCGAGAAACCACACCAATACGCCGTTGGGGTGAAGCACGCCTTTGTAAACGGCGTGCAAGTCATCAAAGATGACGAGCACACCGGCGCCAAACCGGGTCGCGCGCTGTGGGGACCGGGGAAAACCAAATAACGAGCGCCGACCTAACGTCGTGCGATCAGATCTGTAGCCGCGTCCCTATGGGAAGCGTGGCGCTGATGTGTTGAGAATCTCTAGTCACGTCGCCCACAGGGCGACGGCTACAGTTACGCGCGATCGCAGCATGACGCTTTTTTGGGAGTGCGGCGACATATCGCCGCTTTAAAGCGCGGACATGTCCGCGCACTCCAAGGCAGGCGCAAAAAGTTTCGACTTCAGCGCCATCGGCCTATTGTGGAAGGCCTTTTGCCAGACTGTCTCGCGCCTGCGAAATTGAAAATAGAGCTCACGAGGTAGAAGTTAATTTCAATGGATCCAATCAGGAACATCAAGTTGCGCTGGCGCCAGGGTGCATTGCACGATGTCAGCTACGAACTGTCGCGTTCGCAGTTTTCCAGATTTGCACACGCGTGGGAACCGGCGATCAACGCTTACCGCTGCAAGACATGCATTCGCATTTGCGTCGACCTGGCGGGAGTTGATCGCTCCGTCATCGACCTGACCGTTGAACCGCGCCGGGTCGTCATTCGCGGCACACGCGAGTTGCCGGAGCCTACGCATTCGGAGGGGCATACCGTGCAATTGCTGGCAATGGAGATTGATTATGGCCCCTTCATCCGGGAGGTGCCATTGCCGACTGAAGTAGAAATCGACGAGGCGCACGCAGAGCAACGGAACGGTCTGCTCTGGATTTCGCTGCCGTTAAAGAAGTCATGAGCGACCAAGAAATCAGCGCGTTGCAGCCTGGTGCCGAACTCAAACCTGGACCGCAGAGCACGATCGCGGCGACCACGGACCAAAGCCAAACGCCGCGGATCCCGGAGGAATTATCGATCTTGCCGATGCGCGGGTTCGTCGTTTTTCCGGGCACGGTCGTTCCACTCAACGTTCAGCGTGCGGCGTCGCTCAGACTGCTCGATGAAACCTTGCCGCGAACAAAGGTGATCGGATTGCTGACGCAGCGCGATGAGACAAAGGAAGACCCGGAGCCACAAGACTTACACTCGGTCGGCACGGCCGCGCTTGTGCTCAAGCTTCTGCGGCAGTCGGACGATCACGTGGTAGTCATCGCGCAGGGGCTACGCCGTTTTTCTCTTCGCAAGATCATTTCGACTTCCCCATTCCTCCGTGCGGAAGTCGATTTGCCGAACTCGATTTCGCCGCCAAAAACGAAAGAGTCGGAAGCGACCTTCCGCAATCTGCGGGACTCGGCCGCAAAACTCTTCGAACTGACACCTGATGCGCCAGAGCAGGTGCGTTTGATGATCCTGAACATCGATAACGCTGAGCAGCTCGCTGATTTTCTGGCGTCGAACTTGAACATCGATGTTGCAGAAAAGCAGGCGATTCTCGAAGAGCTCGATGTTGAAAAGCGTGTTCATGCTGTGCAACAGCACGTCTCAGCGCAGCTGGAGATTGCTGAGATTCAGCAGCGACTGCAACGCGATGTAGCCTCGCAATTTTCCGATGCACAGCGGCGCGCTTATCTGCGCTCGCAGATTAAGGCCATCCAACGCGAACTAGGCGAGGCCGAGGCCGGTAGCGAAGAGCAGGCGCAGCAATTGCGCAAACGACTCGAAGAAGCTAACCCGCCAGAAGCGGTTATGAAACAAGGCGAGCGCGAATTGAAGCGGCTCGATTTCATTCCACCCGCCAGTCCGGAATTCTCGGTGATTGTGAGTTACATCGAGATCATTGCCGATCTTCCATGGAATAAGCTGAGCAAAGACAACCTTGATCTCGATCAAGCCCAACAGATCCTCGATCGCGACCATTACGATCTGGAAAAAGTTAAGAAACGGCTGATCGAATATCTGGCTGTGCGCAAACTTAATCCGCAAGGGCACGGCGCGATCCTTTGTTTTCTTGGGCCGCCGGGTGTGGGCAAAACCAGCCTCGGCCAATCAATTGCCGACGCGTTGGGCCGCAAATTTGTGCGGATCAGTCTCGGCGGTATGCGCGACGAGGCGGAAATCCGCGGTCATCGCCGCACGTACATTGGCTCGATGCCAGGTCGAATCATTCAGGAATTGCGGCGCGCAGGTACGCGGAACCCGGTTTTCATGCTTGATGAGATCGACAAGATCGGCGTGGATTTTCGCGGCGACCCGGCCAGCGCGTTGCTGGAAGTGCTCGATCCGCGGCAAAACAACGCGTTTGTGGATCGTTACCTCGACGTGCCGTTTGATCTGTCGCAGGTAATCTTCATCGGCACGGCGAACTACATCGAGGGCGTGCCCGAACCGTTGCGGGATCGGATTGAAGTGATTTCCATACCCGGTTACACCGAGCGCGAGAAAGTCGAAATTGCCAAGCGATATCTCGTAAAGCGGCAATTGGAGGAAAACGGACTCAAGACGGAACAATGCGAATTCCAGGAGGACGCACTTCGAAAGATCATTAACGATTACACACACGAAGCCGGCGTACGCGAACTGGAGCGCCAGATCGCGGCTGTCTGCCGGGGTATTGCGGCGCAGGTTGCGCGCGGAAAAATCGAGCATGCAACGGTCACGCCGGAACTGGTGGCGGAGATGCTCGGCCCTCCGAAATACGTGCGCGAAACAAAGCTCAAGACCAGTAAACCGGGAGTCGTTACCGGTTTGGCTTACACGCCGGCTGGCGGCGAAATATTGCACATCGAAGCGACACGTTATCCGGGCAAAGGAAATGTCACGCTCACCGGACACATCGGCGAAGTGATGAAGGAATCGGTGCAGGCCGCGCTCAGTCTTCTTCGCAGCCGCGACGGCCAACTTGGCGTGAATTCAGAAGATTTTCGCAAGATGGACATTCACGTGCACGTCCCAGCCGGCGCGGTGCCGAAAGATGGCCCCTCTGCCGGCATCGCCATGTTCACCGCGCTCGCCTCGCTTTTTAGCAACCGGCCGGTTCGTCCCGATGTGGCTATGACCGGCGAAATCACTTTACGCGGGCTGGTTCTGCCGATCGGCGGTCTAAAGGAAAAAAGTCTGGCGGCAATGCGTGCCGGGATTTCGACGGTGATCATTCCAAAGCTCAACGAAAAAGATCTTGTCGATGTTCCCGAGGAAGCGAAACAAAAGCTCAAATTTGTCCCGGTCGAAAACGTCGACGAAGTTCTGGATGTGGCTTTGGAGAAAAATGGCGCTACCGAAAAGGACCCAGGTGGATCGACTTCTCCGAAGGCGGTAGCAAAATAATTCGCGGCGAATGCCGTGCAGTTTCGCTAACGCGTTTGAGGACAACGCGTTCCACCTAAAAAGCAAACAGGTTCAATCGTCGAGCGCGAGCGGCCATCACTACACCTCGGCCGGGAGCTACTTCCATTCCCAGTATTCGGAGTGTGTGTTGCCCTCTGCATCTACCTCGTATTCGAATAACAGCGCGACTTTGTTCAGCCGCGACCATTTTGGCGGCATAGTTTGATAGTAAAGGGCGCCGCGATAATTCGCGGTGCCGTCTTTCTTCATCGTGCCAACCCCGTGGCCTGTCCAGGTCGCCATTTTCCCGTCCTTGGTCATGCTTACTCCTTGCCCTTCGCCGTACAGGGTGCCGTCCGGGCGGACAACAGTCCAGTAAGTGCCCGTTTCCTTTACGTTTATTCCCAGCAACGATCCACTCGCTTGGAACGAGGTTTCCATTTTTGGACCTCCGCCAGGATTTGCCAATACCCGCTGGGAATTAATCTTGCCTGACATCTCACCAATCTTCTCGCCTAGCATAAATGTCCTCCTGTTGAAGTTTGATTTTTTAGAATTCCGCTGGATTCCGCTTGGAAGAGTATAACCGAAACGGCGGTTCTTACGAGGCTACATTCAGTCGGTAAAAGTTCGCCATCGCGAAAGCTTTCGGAGTCACCAGGTCGCCGCGGCGACCGCTCCCGGAACGATGTCACGGATTTTCGGCGTTCGCTCGTTGCTCGATCTGGTCGAGACTCGGATCAGTGTCGCTGATCCAATCGCGTGCATCGTTGATTTGCTCCGGATTCACTGGAATCGCGCGGGGAATTTCTTCCCCTCGCGCCACGAGCGCACCCTCATACTTCACTGGTTTGGCGCGTTTGATTGGGAATTTCCAATGATGCCCAAACCTGTAGAGTGCGTAAAACATCGTCTTCGCTTCGACGGCGCTCACCCCACTGCAACGCATGGCGTAGTAGAACATGCGATCGCAATCCTGCCACGGCCGGTTGTGTTCGCCGTAAGCGACATCATGCAATACCGAAGCGTTCCGATATCTTCCTTCGAATGGTCCGCCCATGATCGACCACAGATAGCGTGGAATGGACGCGCCATCGACAACCGATCCGATCGGGGCGACCCAGACAAAGCCCTGAGGATCGGTATAACGCAATTCCGTCAACAGCGTCATTGTCCGCCCGTCCGGATTCCACTTCGTCACTGGCTCGCCGTCGTAATAGCCCCATTTGAACTCGACTGGCGCGGATTGCTCAGACCCCGAAACTTCAGCTGGCTCTTGATCCGACGCGCACACAGCCAAAGTGGCCATCACTCCCAAGGACGCGAACGATTGAATAATTCTTCTGTTCCCCATACCAGAGAAAACCTTTAACATTTTGCTCAAGGTTTCAACGGCGAATCGACGACGCCAATGTTGTAGCCGAAATCGGCGATGCCAGTTCGAAGGCAAGGACGCACGAAAGGCCGGGATCACCGATCCCGGCTACAGCGCTGATGTGGAAACAACAGGAGCTTCGCGTGTCCGCTTTTCTGGTGTCATAGCCGAAGGCGTGATGGGTTCGCCCTCTGTCTGTTTTCGGTACGGTTGAAGATAAAACATCATGAAAACACCAATCACCACGAGCAACGAACCGATCCATTTCAATAGCCACCCGGGGTCGCGCAAAATTTGCACGGTGCTTTGGTTAAGGTTTTCCGGGTTCCAAGACGCTTGCGAGATTTTGTAGGTCAACCCGGTCCACGTCCGCCACCAGGTCCCGGGAAAACTAAACGGATGATTCATCCAGCACGCGCCTGTGGCCCCCTCGCCGTCGGCGGTCACGACGCGCAGTGTACTTTTGAATCCCGCAGGACTGTCGCTGCCTTCATTCCGCTTAACTTCAAAATCGCGCAGCTCCAGTCCGATCGGCAGTCCAATAATCTTCCAGCCATAGGCAACCATTGTCGGGCTACCCGAATCCGCGCTTTGGCGGATCGGAATTGTAATCTGCCAGCCGGCCGGAGCCCAGCGTTCAAATGTCTCGCCGTTTTGTTGAACGCGCAGGCGCACGCCATCTGGCAAATCGGCCGCGGCGGATGAGGCTGCTGATGCTTGCTCGGATTTCACTGGCGTGAAATCCATCTGCGGCTGCGCGCTGGGCATCGTCTTATCAACGACAAGCTGCCAATCTGCCCAACCCGTGGTCAGTGGTTTATTCAGGTCGAGTTTGCCGCTCGATTTGCCGATCTTTCGCGAGGCGAGCTCGTAAGTGATCGCGCCATCGTCTGCGACGAACAACGTGAGATGATTTGGCGCTTCTTCACCGGGTGCGGGCATCGTCGGCGGGCCGCCTGTCGCAGCGAGTTCTTTGCCGCTTCCGTGCGGATTTGTTTCGGCCGCGGCAACTGGCGCGCCTTTTCCCCGAATCGTGACGAGCACCGCGGGGTTGTTCGGTTGATCGCTTACCGAACTGGGTTTGCCGTTCTCGATCCGGAAATCGGGCCAATAATTCTCGATCCTCAGTGTGAACGGCGTGTTCTCGATCGGCACGTCGCGCCCAAGATTTTCTGCAACATCGAACTTCGCTTCGTTATCACCGATGGAAACTATGACCTGGCCTTTGTTTCCATTCTCGGGTGCGCTTAATCGGATTTTGGCGCCGGAGCTTCCGCCTTCGCGAACGTGGCCGATCTGTTCGTCCGGCGCCTTGCTAAACGCGAAGATCGATTCCTCGAGATCGATCGGTTCTCCTATCCTACTCGTGCTCTTGCTCGTGCTCGTGATCGACGACGTTGATCTTGCTACCGCACCGCGTTTCAGCTCGATGGTTGCGAGGCCCATCGAAAAATTTCCATGCTGCGGATCATCAGCAAGCAACCAGCCATCGAGACGCTGATTCATCATCGCGGTCGCAATCGTGAAATGCAACGCCGGCCTGCCCGCCGCAGCTTCAGTGGAGGCGGGCGCGCCCCCATTTGTTACGGGTTTTGGATTCAGCTTCCCTTCAATCGCCGGCGCGTAATCGATAATCTGCAAATGCGCTCCGCTGGCGAGCTGCCCAAGGTCGCGTGGATGCTGTGGCGTTGGCGGATGATGCAAGAATTCAGCAGGATAGCCTTTCACGATTCCATCAACATCGTGAACGCGCAGCTGGTGCTCGTTAACTAAAAGCCGGTTCGTTGGCGGTTCGCCTTTGAAGAGCGTGATTGTCCCTTCGACCCCCCAAATCCTGCCGATTAGCGAGCCGATCAACAGCGTAATGATGCCAAGATGCGTGATGAGGAATGCAAGATGATGTTTGCGCCACGGCCAGCGCGAGAACGCGGAACAGGCAAGATTCGCTCCCAGCAAAACGAGCCAGAGATTGAACCACGGCGCGCCGTAAACGTAAGCGCGCGCAACTTTCGCGTCGAAACTCGATTCGTAAATGGTGCCGGCGATAGCGGCAACGATGAGGACCGCGAGCAAAACGACAGCGAGTTTGAGTGACGCAAAAAATTCGAAAATTGAATTGCGTTGCCACGCGGGCTTCTCAGCGGAACGGGAGTTTGCCATTTGTGGATTGACACTCTCAGCGAGGTAGCACGACGCTTCAATGATCGAGTTTATCCGGATGGGAGCAGAGTCGTCAGCCGCAATCCAAGTCGATCGCGCGAAAATTGTTTATCGGCGACTTGGGAATGGTCGCCCACTTCTGGTTCTGAACGGATTCGGTGCGGCGAGTTCCGACTGGGATCCCGGCGGTTCGGAGGCAGATCTCGCTTCGGCGGGTGTGTGGTCACAACTCGTCGATACTTCCGGCGCGCCTCACGACCAGGCTAAGCGGTTGCTGTCATTGCTTTTTCCGGACGATGTCGCTGAATCCTTCTACCGCAAATTCGGCGACATCGTGGCGGCTGCGCGTGCGCGGTTATCTCCTGACCTGATCAACCGCCAGGCTGCCGCAATGGACGCGTGGCACCGGAACGGTGCTGGCGACCGGGTACGAGGGATAAACGCGCCAGTGCTGATCGCCACCGGCAGTGAAGATGTCGTGATCCCGCCTTCGAATGCGTTGAAACTCCTAAACGCGATCCACAACGCGTGGCTGGCTCAATTCCCTCACGGTGGGCACGCTTTCATGGCACAGTACCCACGTCAGCTGGGCGATCTCATCAATTGCTTCCTCGCAATTGACGCAGCAAAGCTTTAGTTCACTCCCAGCCGGGATCATCGATCCCGGCTACAGCTCAGCGCGTCCACGCTTTCCAGCGTTTACGGATCGGCTTTGCGTAGCGGTTTACATCGATTTTCTTTAATCGTTTGACGCCGTCCTTCATCGCATCGGCCATTACTTCGGCTGATTCCTCATATTTTTTTCTGGCAGATTTGAAGAACGGCCAGAGAAACGGCAGCGAAAGAACACTCCAGTCCAAATCCCCCAGCGGCGATTTCACTTCGATTTCTGCCTTTCGCTCTGTGGGAGAAGCGTAGCGGATCGCAAGACCAATCGCGATGCCGATCCCCAGCGCGCCGAGGATGGTCGGCACGGGATTTTCGCGCACGAAATATTCGGTGCGCTCACGCGCGCGGCCTGCTTTTTCCTTCGTTTCGTCCCACGTCTGGCTCATCGCCGTGGAGATTTTGTTTGTTGTTCGACGAAACTGCTCACGCCCAGTTGAGCCAATTTCTTCTTCGCGCGGCGGAAACTGCGCCGGAAGCGGTTCGTCCCTCGTAAGATCGTTTTCGTTCGGATTAATCATACAAAATGAAATCGAAACTGGCGGGCTGATTGCGTCTCTCGACTGTAGTCGTTTCGCTGCCTGCCGCGCCGGAGCCAGGGCAGAGGCGGGTGCGAAACGCGGCTCTAGGCGTTGCCATACAGTGGGTATGTCGCGATTCCCACACGGAAGGGGCTACAGGATCCGGCGATAGGCTTCGTAGATATCGTCGTTCCAGAGAACAAAGATCACTTTGTTGATCTTATCCTCGGCCGTGAGGAATTCTCGGGTGGTTTTTACAGCGATTTGCGCAGCTTCTTGGAGTGGGTAGCCGTAGGCGCCGCAACTGATCGCCGGAAAGGCTATCGTCTTGATTCCATTTTCGATCGCAACCTGCAACGAATTTCGGTAGCAATTTGCCAGGGTCTCAGGCTCGCCATATGTCCCGCCGCGCCAGATCGGTCCGACGGTGTGAATTACGAATCGAGCGGGCAAACGATAGCCACGAGTGATTTTCGCTTCGCCGGCTTTACAGCCGCCAAGCGTACGGCATTCCCCGAACAATTCAGGTCCAGCGGCGCGATGAATCGCCCCATCGACTCCTCCGCCGCCGAGAAGCGTCGTATTCGCCGCATTCACAATGGCATCAACATCGAGTTTCGTGATATCCCCGCGGGCGATATCGATCTTGCTATGGGGATCGTTCTTCAAAAATGGTTCGTTCTAATAATGACGAAGCACGAAGGACGAATGACGAAGGAAGCCCGAATGCTCAAATGACTAAGCCTACAGCTGCCACGCTTTTCGTCATTCCTTTGTCATTAGACATTAGACATTCGTCATTTCTCAGGGTGCCAGCCGCTCGATCAACCAACTCCCACCCGTCTGTCGCGTGTAACGAAATCGGTCGTGCAAACGGTTGGCGCGACCCTGCCAGAATTCAATCCTATCCGGTTTGAGCCGATAACCACCCCAGTGCGGCGGCAATGGAATCGGCTGGTCCCCGAAGCGTTCGGTCATCTCTGCCATGCGTGCGTCCAGAACGCGCCGACCGTCGAGCACCTCGCTTTGACGCGACGCCCATGCGCTCAACTGGCTCCCGGGCGGGCGCGAATGAAAATAGGTCAGCGATTCTTCGCGCGACGTTTTCTCGACTTTTCCGCTGATGCGAATTTGCCGGTCGAGTTCGATCCAGTAAAACGCCAGTGCCGCGTAAGGATTGGCCTCCAGTTGCTTGCCTTTCTCGCTCTCGTAATTGGTAAAAAAAACGAACCCGTCCTGGTCGAAGCTCTTTAACAGCACAATCCGCACTGACGGTCTGGCATCCGGGCCGGACGTGGCAAGGCTCACTGCGTTGACATCGCGAATGCCCGCCTCGATTGCGGCTGTAAACCAATTTGCAAATTGCTTGATCGGATCGGGATTGAGATCGCTGCGCCGCAGACCTTTCCCGGCGTGCTCGTATCGCGAAGCAGAAGGATCGTGTGAAATCTCCATCAACAAAAACAGTCCCTCACGATATTGCGCTGTTAGGAAATTGTCATCGGGAAAGCAGCTTAGGGAGCCGTAGGACGCCCGGGCAGCTCATGATTCGTCACGCCTCACTCGAAAAAGCTGCCGGCCGCCAAACTCAGATCACTGCGGCGGCGGGGTGCGGCGCCGCGGTTTGACGCAGCTTCTCGATCATCTTCGGAACGATTTCAATGGCGCGATCGATTTCAGCTTCAGTGTTGAACCGGCTGAAAGAAAAACGGAGGCTGCGCCGGGCTCCATCGCCATTCGGATTCATTGCGCGCAACACGTGCGAAGCCTCCTGCGAACCAGTTCGACAGGCAGATCCATCCGAGCAGCAGACACCATGTCGATCCAAAAGGAAGAGCGCCGCCGAGGATTCAATTCCTTCAAACGACAAACTCGACGTGTTTGGGATTCGCGGCGCGCCCGCGCCGTTCACAGATGCGCCGCTCACCGATTCGAGGACCGATTTTTCAAAGCGGTCGCGAATAGGGCGAATATTGCAACTCCCTTCTGCGAGATATTTGCAGGCGAGCTCGGCCGCTTTTCCAAGGCCCACAATTCCTGCGACGTTTTCCGTCCCGCCGCGTCTTCCGTTTTCCTGGCTCCCGCCTGCGATCAAAGGGCTGAAGCGGGTTCGCCGATTGACGTAAAGCGCGCCTACGCCTTTTGGGCCATGCAACTTGTGTGCGGAAAGGGAAAGTAGATTGATCGCCGTATCGTGCAGGCGCATCGGAATCTTTCCGACCGCTTGCACAGCGTCGGTGTGAAAAAGCACGCCCTTTCGGCGACAAATTTCAGCGATTTTCTCGACTGGAAATAGTACGCCGGTCTCGTTGTTCGCCCACATCGTCGAAACCAGCGCGGTCTGCGGGCGAATCGCAGCCTCGAATTTGGCGAGATCGAGGTTGCCATCCTGATCTACGCCCAGAAACGTGACGGTGCAGCCGCGTTTTTCGAGATCCTGGCAGGGACGCAACACGGCGCTGTGTTCGACCGCGCTTGTCATGACATGTCCGCCACGGCGGATTCGTCCAGTGGCGAATTTCCCCAGCGGTGCAAAATGGAGCGCGGAATGAATCACCGCGTTGTTGGATTCTGTGCCGCCGCTGGTGAAAACAATTTCCGACGGCTCGCATCCGAGCAACGCTGCCAGGCGTTCCCGTGCCAAATCGACAGCTTTTCGCGCTTTGGCGGCAAACGCGTAGCCGCTGGAAGGATTGCCATAGCATTTCGTAAAAAACGGCATCATTTCCTCGATCACCGCAGGATCCAGCGGTGTGGTGGCGTTGTTATCGAGGTAAATGAATTCGTTGACGGTTATCATATGGTCGACTTGCTCATGCTCGTGCTTCCAACTACAGCATCAGTCCATCATGGACGGCAGCAGGAATTCAAAGTAGCCGACCTTGAGCAGGCCGTTTTCTTCTACGAGAATGACCTTGAGATTGAAATAGGGATCAAAATCCTCGCTCTTCCTCAACGCTTCCACGGTGACGCCCTGCTGCGCGGCCACCCTTTCAAGTTCCTGCGGTGAGAGTTCGGTGTGGATTTGCCCGCGCAAACTCGCCCGCCGGATGGCGGCCGGAATCCAGTCGGGCATCGCGCCGATGGCGAACATGGAGTCCATCGCGCCGAATTGTTCTCTGCTGCGCCGGTTCAATACGTCGGGATCGGTCGAAAACACGCTTAGCATCTTGGGCGCGCGAGGTGCGCCACGCGCCGCCTCGACGTATTGCATCAAGTAGGCGAATTGCTCCGCCGTCACGTTCGTATACGGATTCGATTCGTATTGCTGGAAAGTGGCCTGTTCCTCAGCAGGCGTAAACTGGTTGAAAGACATCCGTGCCCTGGCGTGGGTGGAGAGCAGCGCATAAGCGTCCGGGTATTTCCGGTTGGCGATGGCAATGAAGAACGGCTTTGCCGCGAGGAGATATTTGCGTTCATCCGGTTTTGCGTCCTTGTCCAAAAAATCATCCTCGCTTTTTTGAGCGGTTTTCTTTTCGCCGTCCGGCCCTTTCTTGCCGCAACTGGTCAGCAACATCGGCAACAAAGTCGTCGCGATGAGAATTGTGACGCGACAAGCAACTGACACTGACAAGGCCTCCATTTTTCTACGTGATACGTCTTACTCTTGCTCGCCCTCGCACGGCTTTGGCGAAAGAGCATGAACATGAGTAGCAGCAAGAGCAAGAAGAAGAGTCGCAAGATCCTCCAAGTGGAAACTTTCTCACTTCCATCTACTCTCTCGCGCATGACTTCCATCTGGGAGCTGGCAAATTCGCAACTTCGGGACATCACGGTTTACGAAGCGGGAAAACCCATCGAGGAAACGGCGCGCGAACTTGGTGTCGATCCGAGCGTAATTATCAAACTGGCCTCGAACGAGAATCCGTTGGGCCCTTCTCCCAAGGCAGTCCAAGCCATGCGCGCTGCATTGGAGGACGCGCATTTGTATCCCGATGGCAGCGGGTTTTACTTGTGCAAAGCGATTGCAACCAAACTCGGTCTCACTCCTGAGAACGTTATTCTCGGCAACGGTTCAAATGAAGCGCTCGAATTTCTCGGTCACGCGTTTCTCGACGCCATGCGTCAGGATGAGGTGATTGCTTCTGAATATGCATTTGTCGTTTACAAATTGGTCGCCACTTCATTTGGCGCCCGCATGATCGAAGTGGCGAACCCGGATTATCAACAGGACCTGGAAGGGATGCTGGAAGCAATCACTCCGAGAACCCGTCTCATTTTCATCCCAAATCCAAACAACCCTACCGGCACCTTGGTCTCGCAGTGCGAGATCGAGAGCTTTATATCGCGCGTTCCGGAACAAGTCATCGTCGTTTTCGATGAAGCTTATTTCGAATTTCTCGATAATCCGCCTGATATGCTTCGATTTGTTCGCGCAGGAAGAAACGTCATCGTGCTGCGGACATTTTCGAAAATTCATGGGTTGGCTGGGTTGCGCATTGGTTACGCCCTTGCCCGGCCGGACGTGATCGACGTGCTTCACAGGACGAGGCAGCCATTTAATGTGAACAGCATCGCTCAGGCGGGCGCGCTCGCGGCGCTCGAGGATGAGGCACACCTGCGCGAGACGAAACGTGTAATCGACAAAGGTCGCGCTTATTTGCAGGAACAGTTTGCCGAAATGAAGCTGCCTTTTGTCCCAGCCGTTGCGAATTTTGTGATGGTGAACGCCGGCGACGGTTGTGCGGTATTCGAGAAACTGCTGCGACGGAAAATCATCGTGCGACCGCTCAAGGGCTACGGCTTACCCGAATGGATCCGCATTTCAGTGGGCACGATGGAGCAAAATAAGAGGTTAATCGCGGCGCTGAAAGAAGTGATACTTCCCCAATAGCACGCGGAGAGATTCACGTACCGAATTTGGCAACCGGAGCGGTTGCCCTACAATTTGTCTCTAGAGTCATGACAGTTTCTGACGCCATAGCCGCCATCTCGACGCCGCCGGGTGAAGGCGCCATCGCGCTGGTTCGCGTTTCGGGCGCGGAAGCGATCGAAATCGCGGACAAGATTTTTCGTGGCAAAGAAAAGGCGTCGCGGTTTGCATCACACGTTCAGCATCTGGGGGAGATTTTCAGCGCGGAAAACCAATTGATCGATCATGCAGTGGTCTCGGTTCATCGCGCGCCTGCAAGTTACACGGGCGAAGATTTGGTCGAGATCAGTTGTCACGGTGGTACGCTGGTGTCCGCGAAAGTACTTGAAGCGTGCCTGCGTGCGGGCGCGAGAGCGGCCCGGCCCGGCGAATTCACTGAGCGCGCTTTTCTTAACGGAAAAATGGATCTCACCCAAGCCGAGGCCGTGATCGATCTGATTCGCGCCCGCACCGATCTGGCGCTCCGTTCTGCCACTGAACAACTCGAAGGTAGACTCGGCGATCGCATCAGGAAGATCCGCGATGAATTGATCGCGCTGCTGGCGCACATCGACGCGTCAATCGATTTCCCGGAAGAAGGCATAGCTCCCGATGAAGGCGAAATGCTGCGCAACCGGCTCGATTCCATTCGTGAAGAGGTTGCCTTCTTGCTCGCAACTGCCGATCAGGGCCGCCTTCTGCGCGAAGGCGTGCGCGTGGTGATTTACGGAGCAACCAATGCAGGTAAGTCGAGTTTGCTCAATCGACTGCTTGGCTACGATAGGGTGATCGTCAGCGATACTCACGGTACGACGCGGGACACAATCGAAGAGACGCTAAACTTGGAGGGTGTACCGATTCGGCTACTTGATACTGCCGGCCTGCGCGTCTCAAAAAGCGAACTAGAACGCGAAGGAATTGCGCGCACCGAAAAATCGCTGCAATTGGCAGACCTGCGTCTTCAGATCGCAGACCGCAGCGCACCCAAACCGGCGCATTTTAACGGTCAGGACGGCAACTCGAACGAGATTGTTGTCTTAAACAAAAGCGATTTGCCGGAGGACAGCGATTGGAAAAATTTCGAGGCGGTGCGGATTTCCTGCCTCACGGGAGAAGGCCTTCCGCAACTGCAAAAGGAAATTCTGACGCACATCAGGCAGCAAAATCTAAGACCGGAAAGCGCAATTGCGATCAATACTCGTCATCGCGATTGCCTGCGACGCGCCTTGGAATCGTGCGATCTGGCGCGGGCAGCGTTGGGCCAGGGGGTGTCGCCGGAGTACGTTGCGGTTGATCTTGATAAGGCGTTACGCGCGGTCGGGGAAGTAATTGGCGTAACCGATGTGGAACAGATTCTCGACTCCGTATTTAGTCAGTTTTGCATCGGCAAATGACACGCCGCGCGTTCAAGCGTTAAACCGTTGAAGCGACGGCTCACATGAAAAACTTCTACGAGCGGCTTGTCAGGCCGCTTCTCTTTTCACTGGATGCCGAGAACGCGCACCATCTCACACTCGAAATGCTTCGCGGTGCTTCGCATTTTGATCTCGCGCTGCACGTGCTCAGATCTTTTCAGCCTCCGCCGAAACCGAAAACGCTTTTCGGCCTGAACTTTCCAAATCCAGTCGGACTTGCGGCTGGCTTGGACAAGAACGGCCTTGCCCTTCCGGCATGGGGAGCGCTTGGTTTCGGTTTCGTTGAGATCGGCACAGTGACCGCGAAAGCGCAACCGGGAAATCCAAAGCCGCGCATCTTTCGATTACCCGAGCAACAAGCGTTGATCAATCGTCTCGGTTTTAATAACGACGGGGCAGACGCGATCGCGGAACGATTGCGCAGACTGCGCGGAAGCGGCCGTTGGCCCACCGTTCCAGTCGGCATCAACATCGGAAAATCCCGTGCAACGCCACTCGAAAAGGCCGCCGAGGATTATCTGTGGTCGTTTCGATTGCTTCGCGATTTTGCCGATTACATAACGCTGAATGTGAGCTCCCCCAACACGCCAGCGTTGCGCGATTTGCAGGAGCCGAGGGCACTGTCCGGGCTACTGCACGCGATTGGAAAGGAGCCCGGCGCCGCCACGAAACCGTTGCTGATCAAGATTTCGCCTGATCTTTCGCCGATCGAATTGGAAGGGATTCTTAAGGTGTGCGTAGAAAACGGCGTGGCAGGCATCATCGCGACAAACACAACGCGTGATCACTCGTCAATTCCGTCGGAGCTCGACGAAGAAGGCGGCTTGAGTGGCGCACCCCTGCGCAAAAAGGCCACCGCGTTGGTGCGCGATATTGTTACAAAGGCCGCAATTCCGGTGATCGCTTCTGGTGGAATTTGCGACGCAGAATCTGCGTGGGAAAAATTTCAGGCGGGCGCGGAACTCGTTCAGCTTTATACCGGATTTGTGTATTGCGGCCCGCGACTTCTCCGCGAAATCATGGCAGCGTGAGGCAGACAATCCTGTCTGCGACTGCAATGCTCGTTCGCCACAGCGAGTTTGCCCTCCGGACGGGCTTGCGTCAGGCGGGCTCGCAGGCAGGATTGCCTGCGCCACAAATGAGACTTTCCCGCAAGATTCTCAAGTTTGCAGAGCCGTTGAGCTACCGGCGCGGCTGGCGCAGGGCGCAACGATGCATTTTCCGTGTCCCGCTTGAGCCAATGTTGGCGCAGATCGATCGCGAACGCGCCCGCGAGATCCAGCAGCGATATGCAAACTCGACTGCAGGATATGCCAAATATGCAAACATCGAGCCGTGGTTGCGATTGAATCGGGAACGCGTGCAGGATTTGAAACTCCATCGCTCGGCACCCAAACGTGTGCTCGATCTCGGTTGCGGAGGTGGATTTTTCTTGTTCATCCTCAAAAACCTTGGCCATTCAGTCCTGGGACTGGACATGGAGCGCGTCGCGCTTTTTACGGAATTGCTCGAGCTTTTCGGAGTTCCGCGGGTCGTGTGCAGAATCAGCGCATTCGAGCCGCTGCCCGATCTCCCTCAAAAGTTTGATTGGATCACGGCGTTTTCGGTCAACTTTAATCTTTACCATCCTGGGAAAGAACGGTGGGGCACAGCGGAATGGGATTTTTTCCTGCGCGATTTGCAGCGTCACCTTGTCCCGGGCGGCAAAATCTTTTTCGGCCTCAATCCACAGTACGATGGTGATTACTATACGTCTGAGCTGCGCGATCTTTTCCTCAGCCGAGGCGCAAGTATTGAGCGCGAACGAATTTTTTTTGAAAAGGGACTGCGGTTCTAAGGTAGTGACGCAGACAATCCTGTCTGCGACCAGTTTCTGGCTCGCAGATTGAACGCTCGCAGGCAGGATTGCCTGCGCCACTATGGAGTCGGCGACGCCGATTCGGCAGGAGGTTCGTGCAACCGATGATGACGCCAGCGACGATGTCGCTCTTCTATTTGCTGCAATTTTTGGCGTTGTTCGTCTGTGAGATTAACAGCCATCTGCCGGTGCGCGTCAGCGATGGTCTCATGAACGCGCCGGGCAGTTTCTCGTCGAATATCTCTCAGTTGCATCGCTGTTTTGTCGATGATCGGCGAAATTTTGGCGACTTGTTCTGGCGTCAGGTTGAGTTCGTCCCGAAGTCTTTCCTTCATTCGCGAGCCGATCAGTTGCGGATGGTGAAGGCGAAAGAAGTGATGCTGGGCATATACTCCACCAAAGAACGCGCCAGTGATTCCGCCGGCGACAAACACGAGGATAAATCCCGCAATGAGTTTCCATTGCAACGCGCGGTTCATTTCACAAACTCATCTTGGATCGCCGAATCTGCGATAGCGAATTCGTTCGTAAAAGATTCACTGATTTCGCGGTTTTGACTGGCTTCACGGATGGCTGCGATTGTAGATATGATAATCACCGCTGCCGACAACATAGCGACGCGCCGGACGAGCGACGTGACTCCATTCGTCCTCGGGGCAGCCGCGCGCCAGAGCGCCACCACACGCGTATCAAACCCAAGCGGCATCGTAGCCGCGGTCTCTTCGCGTGCCTGGGCCGCGGATCTCAGCAACCGATCGATTTTTTTGTCTTTCATTGTTTCTCTTTTGCCGAAATTTTCGTCAGCTGTTGTTTCATTTTCTGCCTGGCTCGGAACGCGCGCACCTTAATCAGCGCTGCGCTCCAGCCGGTGATCTTACGGATTTCCTCAACCGAACGTCCCTGCAAGTATAGCAAATCAATCGCCAGCCGCTCGACCGGCTTCAGCGCAGCTAAAAGATGCTCTACCAGCTGACGCGATGCGAACCGCTGATCCGGCGCCAGCTCTTCGTCCGAGGTCGCCAGATTCTCGATCGTCGCTTGCTCCTCAACACTCAAATCGGCATGACGAAGTTCAGGGCGCACTTTCTCCGACTCGATTTGGTTGAGGCAGGTGTTCACCGCGATGCGCGAGACCCAGTGCTCGAGCGGCACCTTGCCCGAATATTGCGCTAATTTTTGGAAAACTTTGATAAAAATCATTTGGCAAAGGTCCTCCTCTGCCGTTCGGCGCGGACGACGTGCCCGGACCACTTTTGCGACCAGCGGATAAAGCTGACGCACCAGCGCCCGAGCTGCTTCATCATCATGCTGAAGCGCAGCCTGAACCAGCGCGCCTGCGTCAGAATCATCCATGTGGTCGAGAACGCATCCACACCATTATCAGTGACCGGCGATGTGGTGTTGCGGTTACAAGTTTCAGTTGCGCGCCCGAATCAGGCGGACGCTTCGTTGTCATTTCGAGCGAAGTCGAGAGATCTCTTGAAATTATCTGTCCTGCAGCACGTCTGCACCCAAGTCGCGCCAACTGGGGTTCAACCTGTCAATCAGTGCGACTTTCTTGGCGCGGGACCGTTTTTTCAATTGGCTTTCTCGCGCGATTGCGTCGCGAACGTCTCGATACCACTCGTAATATATGAGCTTTGTGCAGCGGTAGTCCGCGGCAAATCCACTACCGCTTCCTTCGCGGTGTTCCCAAATTCGCCGTGAGAGTCTGTTCGTCACTCCGATGTACAGGACAAAATGGTTGCGGTTTGTCACAATATAGGTCCAAAAATTGTAATCGCGTCCCATGTCCGAGATTTTAAAGCGAGAGATTCCTCAACTTCGCTCGGAATGACATAAGGAAAATCGTTAACACCACAAAAAATTGTAACCGGCCTGATCGCTAGCCGGTCATCATCTTTGAAAGCGCGAAGAGCGCACAGCAAACAACAAACATTAATTATGAAACGAAATCTATTAACAGTTGTGGCCGCCGGTGCGATCGCACTTGGCGGCTTTGTGCTTGTGCAAGCACAACCTGGTTCCGGCGGCCATGGCGGCTGGCATGGCCACGCATTTGGTCTTCAGCGAATTACTGAGAAGCTGAACCTGACGTCGGATCAAGAGACTAAGGTTCAGCCAATCGTGGACGCGGCCAAACCGCAGATCGCCGCCATCCATCAGGAGGCGATGCAGAAAATGAAAACCGTGATGGACAGCACGCTATCGCAGATCCGTCCGCTACTAAATCCGGATCAGCAGAAGAAGCTCGACGACATTCAGAAGGCGCATCAGGACATGATGAACGCCCATAAAGAGCTTCACAACGCGATGCAGCAATAACGATCCCAATTTTGGGAGCGATGGGAGAACGGCGGCGACCTGGAAACGGTCGCCGTCGTTTCTTCGTGACGCAGGCAATCCCGTCCGCCAGCGGACGGACTCGCTGCGGCGAGCCTGCGAGCAGTGGTAACGGTTTGCTGCGCGAGCGTTGAAGTCGCAGGCAGGATTGTCTGCGCCACGTTTCCTTCAGCCTTGTTTCTTTCTCAAGGAAGACAAGACGAAGACGATGCCGAGCGCTGCCGCAATCGCGGCAGCAGTGAAGCCCACAGTCGAAATTTCAGCGCGGGACTGAAAACTTTCTTTGAGGTGTGCAGCAAGTCCGATCAGAAAGAAAAGAAATCCCACGCAGATCAGTATCAAGCCGATCGCTTTTTGGTCATCGGTAGAAATCCTCATTCGCGGTGAGCCTGCCTGCAACGTTGTGCGCAGCACTGCGGGCAGGCAATCAAATACAATCCGACACTAAAATTCAAGTGCACTCTGTGAATGGAAGGCGCTAATATGGCTGGTGCGCTGGATTAAGCCACTGAGTTTTGCACTGCTGGCTCTGTTAGCTGGTCTTCGGCTCGACGCCCAGATCGATCGCATCACCGGAAAGAATTTCGCCACGCGATCGGAGGTTCTAGCGCGCCATGGCATCGTCTGCACAAGCGTGCCGGCGGCAACAGAGGTGGGGATCGACATCCTTAAACGCGGTGGCAGCGCAGTAGACGCGGCAATCGCCGCAAACGCAACCCTTGGCTTAATGGAGCCGGTCTCCAACGGAATTGGCGGCGACCTCTTCGCAATCGTTTACAGCGCGAAAGAAAACAAACTTTACGGAATCAATGGGAGCGGACGTTCTCCAGCCGATCTGAGCTACGATCAGATGAAGGCTGAGCTGGCAAAAATGCATCGTGAGACAATTCCACCGACAGGCATGTTGCCGATCAGCGTGCCGGGCACAGTGGACGCCTGGGCCGAGCTCCACAAAAGATTCGGGAAACTCAAACTGAGTGATGATCTGGCGCCTGCGATTCGATATGCCGAAGAGGGTTTTCCGGTGACGGAATTGATTGCCTATTATTGGGCGTTTGGTCCGCGCCTGTATAAAGGATTGCCCGGCGCTTTTCTCGAAACTTACACGCTCGACGGCAAGGGCCGCACTCCTCGCAAGGGCGATATTTTCAAAAATCCGGATCTCGCGAAAACTTTGCGACTAATCGGTGAAAAGCGTCGCGACGTTTTTTACAAAGGAGAAATCGCAGACAAGATCGACAATTTCATGCGGGCCAATGGCGGCTTCCTGCGAAAAGCAGATTTCGAGAAGAATACATCGGCTTGGATCGACCCGGTCTCGACAAGTTATCGTGGCTACGACGTCTTCGAGCTTCCACCAAACGGTCAGGGCATCGCGGCACTGCAAATATTAAACATTCTGGAAAGATTCGATCTCCACGCAATGGGGCGCAATTCACCCGAGACGCTGCACACGATGGTCGAAGCGAAGAAAATTGCGTGGGCTGATCGGGCAAAGTTTTACGCTGATCCCGCCTTTGCAAAAATTCCTCTCGCTGGGCTTCTTTCGAAAAAATACGCAGCAGAGCGTCGCAAACTGATTGACCCGAATCACGCGGCCAAACAGGTCGACGCTGGCAATCCGGCGCTCGATCAAGGGGACACGATTTACATGTGCACGGCTGATGACGAAGGCAACATGGTATCCCTCATTCAAAGCAATTATCGCGGGATGGGCAGCGGGATCGTAGTGCCCGGCCTCGGCTTCATGTTTCAGGATCGCGGTGAACTTTTTTCGATGGATCCGACTCACGCGAATGTCTACGCGCCGGGCAAACGCCCGTTTCACACCATCATTCCCGGCTTCGTTATGAAAGACGGTAAACCGTGGGAAGCATTTGGCGTCATGGGCGGCGGCATGCAACCGCAGGGTCATGTACAAGTGCTCACGAACCAGATCGATTTTGGTTTGAACGTGCAGGAAGCCGGGGACGCTTCGCGCTGGCAGCATGAGGGCGACAACGAACCCACCGGAGAAAAGATGACCGGGTCAGGTGGCTACGTTGAAGTCGAGAGCGGTATTCCGTACGAGACGGTGCGGGAACTGCGCAAAAAAGGTCATGACGTGCGTTTTGATGTCGGCGGCTACGGCGGTTACCAAGCCATCAAAGTGGAAATGCACGACGGTCAGCGGGTGTACGTAGGCGCCAGCGAATCGCGGAAAGACGGAATGGCGGCCGGATATTGACGGCGCGCGTCTGACACAGACGCCCTACAATAGTCTTAATTTCTCGGCAGCTTGAGATCCGCGAGCTTTTCTTCCGCGCGGCTGACGTCGGATTCGTTTGCCGCGCCGAGCTTAAGAAGTTTTTGCTGACGACGCAGGTTCGCTTCCGCGGCTTCAAGTTCTGCGCGCTCGCGCTTCGCCGTGGCGATTTGGGCGGCTTCGGTTAATTGCGCCAGAGTTGCTCGCGCGTTTGCAAGGTCATCTTTCGCGTTTTCACCAAATGCGACGCGTGACTCCAGCTCGGCAACTTCTCCTTTGTAAAGAGCAAGTCGGGCGTCTGCGAGCTTGCATTCGTATTGAACAACTCTTAACAGCCGCTGTTCCATTTCGACTCTCGAAAGCACACCGATGTTGCAAAGACGTTCCGCGCCTCCGGCATTTTGTCTTGCTTGCTCGAATCTTTTTTCGAGACGCGCGACATCGGCGTCCGGTGCGGGTGTCGCAGCTGGCAGAAAATTTGAAAGGTTTTGCTTTAGGATCGGCGGCTCAACGTCAAACGAATCGGGTTCTTCAGATTTGTTGCGCCTCGATTGATCCCCAGCCGCTGCCAGCATGACGGTAGCGAGAAACGCGGCCGGCAAAGCAAACCCGCGGATCATACCAAGAGTTTATCACAAGATTCTGCGCTAAGGAAAATTCCTGATTTTTTTCTTTCATCCGGCGCTCGCCCTTTATACAAGAGGGCCCCGGAGGAGTTTATCTGTCCGGTTAATCGTCTAATTCTGCGCTGCCCGCAGCAGCTTCGCGTAGCGATGCGGCGTGGTTCGGCATCGTTGTTTTGGCATTGATTGTTCCGGCGGCATCGGCCGCCGCGTGGTTTTGACGCAAGACATCCAATCGGGCTCTAGTGATAGTGGCGAAACAAAAGCCCAAACGTCTGATAGTTCAACATTCTATGCGAATCATCCGTTGGAGTAGTCCAATAGTCTTTACGCTACTGGCGTTCTCCTTTGTAACCGCACAGGAAAAACCTCATGTCACTTCCGAGCAGGTAACTCGAGCTATTCAAGAACTCGAAAAACTCGCACAAAAGCAAATTCAGGAAAATGCGCTGCCGGGGTTGGCGATCGCGGTCGTTTTTCAAGACAAGGCGGTGTACGCGAAAGGATTTGGGGTTCGCGATATGAGCGCGAAAAATCCGGTGGATGCGGACACTGTGTTTCAACTCGCATCGCTGTCCAAACCAATTGGCTCGACGGTGGTTGCAGAGCTGGTCAGTGAAGGAAAAATCACCTGGGACTCAAAACTGAGCGTCCTCGATCCCACATTTGCGATGTTTGATCCGTGGGTCACGCGCGAAATCACGATCCGAGACATGTACGCGCATCGCAGCGGCTTGCCGGAGCATGCGGGCGATTTGCTGGAAGATCTCGGTTTTACGCGCGCGAAAATTCTGCATCGCCTGCGCTATCAACACCCGAGCAGCAGTTTTCGTTCACATTATGCGTACACGAATTTTGGCATGACCGAGGGGGCCATTGCTGCAGCAAAAGCGTACAACGTCGAATGGGAAAACGCCTCCGAACAAAAATTGTACCGCCCGCTGGGCATGAGCTCGACCAGCTCGCGTTATGCGGATTTCATGGCGCGCAGGAACAAAGCGCTGGGGCATGTGCTGGTAGATGGTAAATGGACGCAAAAGTTCAAACGCGATCCAGATGCGCAATCGCCAACGGGCGGTGTGAGTTCTTCTGCAAACGACCTGACGAAGTGGCTGCAGTTGCAACTCGCGAACGGCAAATTTGAAGGCAAACAAATCGTCGATGAAAAGGCGCTGGCCGAAACGCATCACCCCCAGATGCTCACCGGCTTTAATCCCTTCACGCAACTACCGACTTTCTACGGTTTGGGATGGAACGTTGGCTACGATCAGGAAGGTCGATTGCGCTTAAATCACTCCGGCGCGTTTGACCTGGGCGCCGCGACTTATGTAAATCTGGTGCCAGGCGAGCAACTGGGCATCGTGGTGCTGACGAATGCGCATCCCCTCGGCATAGCGGAAGCACTCGGAATGACCTTTGTGGATATCGCAGTGTATGGCAAACCCACTCAAGATTGGTTTCCGCTGTTTAAACAGGTGTATTCCAACCCGGCAACGATTGGGACGGTGCTAGGGTTCGATTATTCCAAACCACCGGCATCGGCGACACCCGCGCTGAAAAACAGCGCCTACGCTGGGAAATATACGAACGATTACTTTGGCGATATCTCCATCGTCGAAAAAGACAGCGGATTAGCAATCGTGCAGGGTCCAAAAAATAAGACGTTCCCGATGAAGCATTATGATCGGGATACGTTCACTTATGAGACAGAGGGCGAAAACGCTGTCGGCAGAAGCGGCATTACCTTTACCGTCGGCCCCGATGGGAAAGCGACACAGGTTGTCGTGGAGAATCTCAATGTGCGCGGTGAAGGAACTTTCAGGCGCGAGTCAGCGCCACAAGTTGCACCGCAGAGCAGCGCTCCACTCCCTGCAACCGGTGATTTTGCCGGTCTGGCCGAGATCGGTGATGGGCGGAAGATGTACCTCGAGTGCCGCGGCTCGGGCAGCCCGACTGTGATTCTCGAGTCTGGGTACCGGAATGATGCCGCGATCTGGAGCACTCCGCTTGAGCCTGGAATGACGACTGTGTTTCCACAGGTTGCCAGGTTTACCCGGGTTTGTGCTTATGATCGCCCGGGAACTTTTCTTGACGCGAATCATTTGAGCCGGAGCACCGCGGTCCCTATGCCGCGCACCGCGCGCGACCTCGTTTCCGATCTTCATGCGTTACTCCACGCGGCGCATGTTCCAGGACCATATGTCTTCGCGGCGCATTCCTTTGGTGGCATTTTTGCCCGCTTATACGCCAGCACTTACCCGGATGAGGTTGTCGGAATGGTTCTGGTTGATGCGCTGTCCGAAAAGGTGAAGTCCGGTCTAACATCCAAACAGTGGAAGTTGTATATGAACTTTGGATTTACCAAGCCGCCGCCCGGACTCGAAAAATATAAAGACATCGAGACACTCGACGTAAATGCCAGCTTAGATCAGATCGAAAAAGCCGCTACCGCACAACCGCTCCGTCCGATTCCTCTTTTTGTTCTGACGCAAGGCCAACCGTTCGACCTCAGTCCATGGCAGCCGTTGCCCGCTGATTTTCCTGCAGCGTTAAACAGAGCATGGCACGCGGGACAGGACGGGCTTGCGACACTTGCAGCAAATGCCAAACATAGAATCGCCACAAAAAGCGCGCACTATATTCAAGTTCAGGAGCCGCAACTGGTGATTGACGCAATCAAACAAGTTGTCGATGCCGTCCGCAATCCATCGGCATGGACGGCGTCGGCCACGCGAAATTGATGACGACTCGGCTGACAACATTTGCGCGCCGCAGTTCAACTTCGAGAAGGAATGTATCTGGTTTCGGTTTCACGCCATTGGAGTTGCGTCAATTACGCGCCTTGAAAACGCCGGCTGGGATCCAAAAGTTTCTCGACGACCTGCCTTACAACCTGAGTTACACCGCGCGGTCGCCAAAAAAAGTCCTGCACGATTGCACAGCATCATGTCTCGAAGGCGGAATTCTCGCGGCGGCCGCGCTTCGCGTTATCGGTTTTCCACCATTGATTTTTGATTTGGAAGCGGAACAGGACACCGACCATGTGGTGGCGATTTTTAAACTGCGCGAACACTGGGGTGCGGTGGCGAAATCGAATTTCACCGGCTGCCGATATCGCGAGCCGGTCTATCGCACCCTGCGCGAGCTAGCCATGAGTTATTTCAATATCTATTTCAATCTGCGCGGCGAACGCACGCTCCGCCGGTATTCGCGCCCGGTGAACCTTGCGCGATTCGATCGTTTGAACTGGATGACGACGGAAAAACCGACCTGGTTCATCGCCGAACATCTCTGCGAAATCCCACACATTTCATTGCTGACACCGGCAATGGAAAAGAACCTCACCCGCGTCGATCAACGCACGTTGCGTGGCGAAATGGTCGGGCACAGGAAAAATAGTTCCTGACGCACGCGTCGCATGTTTCTGGGGAGCACAGGCTGCCAGCCTGTAGTTGCCGGCAGCCCTGCCGGCAACATCTTTGGGCACGTAACTCTCGGGTGACGCCATTCCCGGTCTCGGCAAGCTGCCGAGACCTGCAGGCTGTCAGCCTGCGCTCCCCAGCACGCATGGCAGCCGCTACCCAGAGGCTGGGAAAAACGCGTTCTCGAAAGTCGGCTGGAAAGGCGCTGGATCGGTTTCGCCGATTCGAAATCGCGGACTGATTTCGAATTGCGTGGCGCAATGGATTTCCAGACCGACCCTTCCGTGCTTCGCCAGCGATGCCCGCACAGTTGCGAGCGCGAGTGTGGGTGTGTTGCAATCGCGGCTGAGATGTCCGAGTACCACGCGCTCGATTTTTCCCCGCAACAATTCCTCGATCACGCTCGCCGCCGCTGTGTTTGAGAGATGACCGTGCCGCGATTGGATTCTTTGTTTCACCGGCCACGGCCGATGCGTATCGTTCTGCAAAAGTTTTTCGTCGTGATTGGTCTCGATCACGAGCGTTTGCACCTGGCGCAGTCGTTCGATGATCAACTTCGTCACGTAGCCCAGATCAGTTACGAACCCCAGGCTGCCTGAGCCTGCATGAAACACGAACCCCAGCGGGTCAACAGCATCGTGTGGCACGGGAAACGTCTGCACCGTGATGTCGCAAATCGAAAACTCGGCGCCAGTTTGGAAAATGCGCCAGTTGCGGTATCGCTCGAACGAGTTGTCGCAGCGAACCGCTTCTGCTGTTAACGCGTTGCAATAAATCGGCACACCAAATTTGCGGCAGAGAACTTCAAGTCCGCAGATATGATCGCCGTGCTCGTGTGTAAGAAGCACGCCATCAAGTTGCTCCGGCGCCACGCCGCAATGCTCCAGACGCAACACCAGTTGTCGCGCGCTCAGCCCGCCGTCCACCAGAATCTTGCAGTGATCAGTCGCAACGAGTGCGCTGTTTCCCGCGCTCCCGCTGCCGAGCATGATCAAGCTGAACACGGGTCTTAAGGTAGCCGCCTGGGTTCAGCTTGCGCAAATGGAAACAATGAGAATAACGAAGCACGAATGACCCGCCTTCGCCAAGGTTTCGGCGTGGCAAGCGAATGACGAAGGAATGTCGAAAACTCGCTACGGCTCGACATCAACCGCAGCGAGAATTACATTCGCGCGGGTTGAAATTACGGCTTTTCATTTCCATCGCAGTCACGGCGCTGTTTGCAGGCATGGATTACGTTGCGTCGGCGGATGCGCCCGTTGCAGATAACCGTGCGCTGGATTTCAAGCAGTGGGGCTTGGTCGCAATCCAGGACGGTGGACGGCGCAAACCAGTAGACACATTTGCGAAGGAAACGCTGATTCGCATCACTGGGAGATCCGCATACACAGATGCGGCAGGACGACAATGGCGCCCGAACGATTTCGTCTTGTCAGCTCTGCTGGAGACGCGCGATTGGAAGAACGAGCCGATGGTGCTGGTCTCATTCGGCAAGCTCAAGGAACAACTCGGGTTCGACAAAACGCAGCGGCGATTTTCGTTCGCGCAATTGGCTGGATCGATCGAATTGCAACGGCTTGCCAACGAGGCGCAGGCGCTCAAGCGCGCAGAGAAACCGCTCGACCGAGTTCAACAGGAAGCGTTGGGCGTTAGCGATCGGCTTACGCTTTTTGCTCGTGTGATAGATGGAAGCGCTTTGTTGATCATCCCTGCGCCGACAAATGAAACGGACCCGTGGGTCGAACCATCGGGATGGTCGAAATTTTATTCGGAAGCACAATTTGCGCCGGTCCAAACGCAATTGCAGACAGCCGCCACTGCGTACGTCAATGGCGACGGATTTAATTTTAGCCGCGCAGCGAATCAGCTTCGCGACAATTTGCGCGGCCTGAGTCCATCAATTTATCCGGAGGAACGACAACTGCGGCTTGAATCCTTCTATAATCATTTCGAGGCCTTTTACCGTGCCATCTGGTGTTACGGAATTGCGCTTGTGGTTTTGCTCGTGGCGCATTTTCGCAGGGGTTTTGGAGTGCGCGGACATGTCCGCGCTTTCGAAAGCGGCGACATGTCGCCGCACTCCAAAGTGAACGCGCTGCAATTGCTCGGCGTCGGAGTTGCGCTTCTGGGCCTCGCGTTCCATGCCTCGGGAATCGTGATGCGCTGTATGATTGCCAGCAGGCCGCCGGTCACGAACATGTATGAATCGATCATCTGGGTTTCGTTCGCCGTCTCATTTTTCGGGATGATCTTTTTCGCGCGGTACCGGGCGCCTGTCTATTTGCTTGCGGCGTTGCCGGTCACGCTCATCGCATTACTGCTTGTGCATCAGATGCCGATCGCCATGCCGTCAAGCATCGATCCACTGGTTCCGGTCTTGCGCGATAACTTCTGGCTCACGGTTCATGTGCTCACAATCACGTTGAGCTACGCGGCGTTCGCACTGGCAATGGGTTTCGGGCACATCCTGCTCTGGCGATACGCGCGCAATCCCGCGGCGGCGCGCGCTGACGCGCCTATGCATTTCTGGCTTTATCGCGTGCTTCAACTCGGGGTGCTATTGCTTGCCGCAGGCACAATTCTCGGGGGCGTCTGGGCAAATTATTCCTGGGGCAGGTTCTGGGGGTGGGACCCGAAGGAAACGTGGGCGTTGATTGCCCTGCTTTGTTACATCCTGGCGTTGCATGGCCGGCTCGCAGGTTGGTGGACGCAATTCGGTTTGGCGGTCGCTAGCGTTGTTTGTTTTCTCGCCGTGTTGATGGCGTGGTACGGCGTGAACTTCGTTCTGGGAAAAGGCCTGCACAGCTATGGATTCGGCATCGGCGGTGAGACATACGTGGCGACATTCATTGTTCTCGATCTTTTATTCGTTACGTTCACGATCTGGCGATATCGCAGCTGCAAATTGGCCGTTGCTGCTGCAGATGAAATAGAAGGCGAGCGCGTCGCCGTATAGCTGTGATCGGCATCGGTGATGCCGGCCGGGGGTCATCCGCCTTCGCCAAGGCTACGGCGGACAAGCCGCCCCCGGTTACAAGGCCGGCGTGAGTGCGCCAATAAATTCGTGAGGCGTCTCGGCTTGGAGCAGCGTCGAGCGTATCGCATCATTCTTCACCAAGCGCACCAGCATTCCCACGCAAATTAGATAATCATTTAGCAAGCGTTCCGGCACGCCGATTACAAAAATCAATCGTGTACGCTGTTGATCTGCACCGATTGGAATCCCGGCGCGACTGCGCCCAATGCCGATAACAATTTCGTCTACCAAATCAGTTCGCGCGTGAGGAAACGCGACGCCGTTTTCCACTGCACTGGGATGCGCCTGCTCACGTGCCAGAACTTCTTCAAGAAATGTTTCTTCATCGGAGATCTTTCCATTTTGCGCGAGCAACTGAATGATTTCGCGCAGTGCGTTCGGCAGTTTTCGTGAACGCAGCCGCAGGATTACCTGCTTTTCATCTAGCAGCTCGGAGAGCGCGATAGCCATTGATACAGAGAATTATTGGATTATGCGGCAAAGCCAGTTATCCAGTTAAGTAACCAGCCGTGGCAACACAAAACACAGCGGTAGCTCCCAGCGAGGAGAGGACAGTCTCCTTTCAACGGAGCCTTTACGACCCGGGCTACGTCAACGCCATGTCGCATTTTTACCGCGGCGAGATGGGCCGGATCATGGTGTGGCGGCAGCGGCTGGATGTCACCACAAACTGGGCGATTACCAGCACCACCGCCATTATTACCATCGCATTTTCCACGCGCGAAGTGCCGCACATAATCTTCTTTTTCAATCTGGCGATTGTCTGGGTGTTGCTCTGGATCGAGTCGCGTCGTTATCGTTTTTACGACGCATTTCGCGCGCGTGTCCGGATGCTCGAAGCGCATTTTCTTGTCCCGATGGTGATGGAAAATCGTGAGTTGCTTCAAGGGGAATGGAAAAAGCTCGTCTGCGAAGATTTGATTTTGCCCTGCTTCAAGATCAGCAAACTCGAAGCAGTTGGCCGGCGCTTGAAACGCAATTACGTTTTCATTTTTATTTTGATCCTGATGGCATGGCTAACGAAAATATTTCTGCATGCCAGCGCGCCGATTAACGATTTCGTCTCATTTTATCATGCTCTGCGGATCGGCCACATCCCGTCATGGCTGGTGGCGTTGATTTTTACCGGCACGTTTATCAGTGTGATTGCAATCACGATTTACGTCAGCAAACGATCCTCCGGCGAAATCTCCGAGTTCGGCACGCACCGCTCGTTGTGGCGGATTTGAATGTCGTTCCGAGCGAAGTCGAGGAATCCCGTGATGAAACCTAACGTACCATCGCGGGATTCTTCGACTTCGCTGCGCTCCGCTCAGAATGACTGCGTTTGAAAAGCTCTGCGAGATCGTCGCAAAATTGCGCGCGCCCGGCGGGTGTCCATGGGACCGGGAGCAAACCCATGAATCGCTGTTGCCTGCTTTAATTGAAGAAACATACGAAGTAACGGAGGCTGCGCGCGCGAAGGACGACGCACATTTTCGCGAGGAACTGGGCGATCTGCTCCTGCTGGTGGTGATGCACGCGAAGATCGCCAGCGAAGCTGGGCACTTCAACATCGACGAAATTATCCACGACATTTCGGATAAACTAATCCGGCGGCATCCGCATGTGTTTGGAACCAGCGACGCGCGCGATTCCGGCGCTGTGCTCAAACAGTGGGAAGCGATTAAGCGCGAAGAGAAAAAGACCGATTCGCATTATCTCGCCAGTTTGCCTAAAGCGCTGCCAGCGCTTATGCGCGCGCAAAAAGCCCAATCAAAAGCCGCACGCGTGAATTTCGACTGGACTGAGGTGCGCGATGTGGTCGCGAAAGTGGAAGAAGAGCTGCGCGAGATGAAAGAGGCGATTGTGGCGCTAGATCGCGCGAGAATCGAGGACGAGGTTGGCGACATGCTCTTCGCAGTCGTCAATCTGGCGCGGAAATGCAAAATTGACGCGGAAAGCGCGCTCCAGGGCGGAACGAACAAATTTGTGACACGATTCAATCAACTGGAAGACGAAGTGAAAGCGCGCGGGAAGGAACTGGGCGATCTCGGTCTTTCGGAAATGGATGAGATTTGGAACCATATTAAGAATGACGAAGCCCGAATGACGAATGCCGAATCAATGACGAAGCCCGGATGACGAACGACCGCGCTGCTGTGCTCGCGCTATTTCGGTTTTGGTCATTTAGGCCTTCCTTCGTCATTTGTCATTCGTCATTTAGCGTTGATATTTCGCGTCCCAATGAATTTGCTGATCAATCTCTGTCTGGCGCTCTTCGTGCTCGTGTCGTTGGTGATGGTCCTGGTGATCCTGATGCAACGGCCAAAGAGCGAAGGCCTGGGTGCAGCATTTGGCGGCGCAGTCACGGAAAATATTTTCGGCGCGCAAACCACCAATGTGCTGGTGAAGTTCACGACCTGGCTGGCCGGGATTTTCTTTGCGCTCACGCTCGCGTTGTCGATCCTTTATGCTCACAGGAGCACGGCCGACAGCGCGTTCCGGCGAGAACTGATGAAAACGCAAGCTGTGCCGCAAAATTCGCCGGTGCCTGCGGCAGCAAAGCCCTCGCCGGTCGCGTCGCCGGCGAATACGCCTGTTCAGAGTTCACCAGGCGCTTCTGCTGCGCCTGATTCCGGCGCAGGCGTATTACCCGCCGGCACCATGACGCCAGCCCCTTCGGCAGCGTCAAGTCCGCGATCAACAGCGAAACCGTAACGCCGCCCTTTCCCACCCGGAATGCAGAGCCGGATCAAGGCTCGCATATTCACGTCGTTAAGAAACCCGCGTCAGATTCGTGTGAGCCGAATAGTTTGCGGAAAGAATTCTACCGATAGAGCATGCGAATTATTTTGATGCACAATCCGAAGGCCGGTCGAGGGGGATCATGCCAAGAAAGACTTGATGGCAGAGTTGGCGAACGCTGGGCATCACGCGATTTACGAATCGACAAGGAAGAGCGATTACAAGAAAGCTCTGAAAAAACCTACTGACTTGGTGCTTGCCGCAGGCGGAGATGGCACCGTTGGAAAGATTGGCCGCGAACTGATCGGCACAGGTATTCCGTTGAGCGTTCTCCCGCTCGGCACGGCGAATAATTTGGCGCGTAGTCTTGGTTTCATCGGATCGCCCGAAGAAATCATTTACCGGGCTCGAAGACGGGAAAAAACGAGCTTTTGACGTCGGTCTGGCACGAGGGCCGTGGGGCAAGCGCTACTTTTTTTGAAAGCGCCGGAGGTGGCCTCCTCGCGGATTATCTTCGGGAGGCGAAGGACAAACCTAAGAAAACGAAAGACCTTTCCGAAGAACAAGAAATGAGACGACACGTTTCACTCTTGCGCCGAATGTTGCATGACTATTCCGCCCGGAAATGGAAGATGGACATCGACGGCGAAGACATTTCGGATGGTTACATTCTTTGGGAGGCGTTGAACATTCGCTCGGTCGGGCCTCTGCTGTATCTCGCATCGCAGGCCGCGACAAAGGATGGGCGGTTAGATTTTGTATGTGTTGTCCGGCGACATAGAGCTCCTTGATGATCAAGTTCGGCCTCGCCCGATAAGTGACTGAACAAAGTAATAAACTAAAAATCCAACCAATTCGCTGCCTTCTTCAGCAACGAGGCAATGAAAATCGGGCGGGGACCGCCGGAATCCCTGTTCGCGTAAAACCGCTTCAGTAACGGCAAAGTCTTCCGCGTATTTTTCAAACTTGGCTAACTCGCGCATTAACGGAAGCAGATTTGGAATATCGGCTTCGAGTGCTTTTCTGACTGCTAGCGTTGCCATTCTGGAACCTTCGCAAGCTCTGTAGCGTGCCGGCGCTTCGCACAGCGAAGCGGCTACAGCATTACCCTTTCCAGAAAAATTTCGTTGGGCGACGGATTTCCCGCGGAAGACTCTTGTGCACCGGACAGTTTAGCGCCGTCTGCTCGAGCACTTCGCGATGTGGCGAATCGGGCGGGAGCGGGATATGAACTTCTGATGGAAGCCCCACGATCCGGCGCGGCGTGTCTTTCGACATTTCTTTTTGCACTGATACGCTCATTCCACGCAGATCGACACCTAGTTCCTGTGCCTTGATTCCCATCGTTGTTGTCATGCAGGTCGCGAGAGCCGTGGCAACAAGGTCGGTGGGTGAAAACGCTTCGCCTTTACCCTTATTATCAGTCGGAGCGTCGGTGGAAATTTTGGAGCGCGACGGCCCGTGTGTCGCGTTGCAACGCAAATCGCCGGTGTAAGTCACGTCAACTTTGACCATAAACGCAATGTAGCGCGAGCCTTTGGCTTGCGAAGTAGAAAATCGCAAGCGGGACGCATGCGCTACTCTAGGCAGCGCGTGGCAGCGCGTTTGAATTTTGTCCGCGTCTCTTGCGGCCGGATCAACGGGCTGATTCGAACCTCCTAATGTATGAAAAAGCAAGTCAGTGGAAAAGATTTGAGGGGGGAAGCGCGTAGTCCGCACATTCGAGTTGGCGGCTATGCCATTCTTGGCCGAACGATCGACAAATGCCGCGCGCTCGTGGCGGGGAACATTGGCGAATATCATTTCGATTGTCCGCTCGATAACATGCTCTTTGGTTTCAAAGGTGTGAAGGGCAACGATTTCAAAGCGCAAATCGAGCAAGGCGTAGGCGACGAGGAAATAGTCGAATGGCTTAACCAAAGCGGCGAAAAGAAAACCCCAGCTGAGATCAAGCGCTGGAGCGACAAAGTGGAGGCCAGCAGTCTCTACGATGATCTGGAGAAGCACGATCACTTTGTCCAGGAAGCAAGGAAGCTCGGGCTAGACCCGGAAAAGACGACAACCTTCGAGTGGCTGGACGTTGACGACAGAGTCTCTCAGCAGCAGAAAGCGGCATAGTTCGCGGGGCGCGAACAAAGGTAGTGCATGCGTCTCGCCAGCCGCGGCGGGCCAGAGGCTCGCACTACTCTACGTCTTGATTAACGGCGGTGGAATATCTTCGGTCGGGCCGACATCGACACCACGGCGAAGTTTGCTGTGCCGCACGCTATATAGAAAATAGATCAGCAGCCCGATTGCCAGCCAGACAACAAAACGAATCCAGGTCATCACCGGCAAGCTCAACATTAGAACCAGGCACAACAATATCCCCAGAATTGGGAAAACTGGCACGAACGGCACGCGAAACGGGCGCGGACGTTCCGGAGCAACGCGGCGCAATACGTTTACGCCGAAACAAACGAGAATAAATGCGAAGAGCGTCCCGATATTCGTGAGGTCAGCCAGATCGCCAATGTTTGTAACCATCGCCACGGCACCGACGACAACTCCAGTCCAAATGGTAGTGATGTGCGGCGTGCGGAACCGCGGATGAATCTTGGCGAAGTATTGCGGCAGCAAGCCATCGCGCGCCATCGCCATGAAGATCCGCGGCTGCCCAAGCTGAAACACGAGCAGCACTGAAGTGGTACCGGCGAGTGCGCCCGCGCTCACTAGCGCTTGCGCCCACGGTTTGCTCGCAAAGGCCGTAGCGACAGGTGCCGCATCGCCAGTATAGACCGTGTATTTCTTAATTCCGGTAAGCACAACCGACATCAGCACGTAGAGCACCGTGCAGATGATCAGACTCGCGATGATGCCGATTGGCATGTCACGCCGAGGATTACGTGTTTCTTCAGCTGTCGTCGAAACTGCGTCGAAACCGATGAACGCGAAGAACACGATGGCCGCGCCGCTCATCAGCCCGGCAAAGCCATTGGGCGTAAACGGATGCCAGTTGGTTGGGTTCACCATAAACGCGCCGAAGGCGATGACGAACACGACGACCGCAGTCTTGATAATCACGATCGTCGTGTTCGTGTGCGCGCTCTCTCGAATCCCGTAAACAAGAAGAACGGTAACGGCCGCGACGATGAGCAACGCTGGCAGATTGAATGCGATGGAGTGGCCGGCAATAACCGGCAAGGCGTTGGATGAATAGGCTTCCAGAGCCGCGCCTCCCTTCGAGAGCAAATCTGTGGCCGTTTGATGATCGTTCACGAGCCATAGCGGAAACTTTAAATGAAACAGGCTGTCACAGAGTTGAACGAAGTAACCCGACCAGCTCACCGCGACGGCCATGTTGCCAACCGCATATTCCAAAATGAGGTCCCAACCAATAATCCAGGCCACAATCTCACCGAGTGTCGCATAGGAATATGTGTAGGCCGATCCCGAGACCGGAATCATCGACGCTAGCTCGGCATAACAAAACGCAGCGAACGCGCAAGCGATGCCAGCCACGATGAAGGAAGCGGCAATGGCCGGACCCGCACCTGCTCGTCCAAACACGACGCCCGTTCCGGACACCCAAGCCTGAATGAAATTGATGACCGGTGTCTCGAGGCGGGACGCGAACGTTTGCCCTGCCGCTGCGGTTCCGGTCAGCGAGAAAATTCCCGCGCCGATGATGGCGCCGATCCCAATGGCGGTCAGCGCGATTGGTCCGAGCGTGCGTTTCATTTGCCGCTCCGGCGCAGCCGCTTCGGCAATTAAGAGGTCCGGACTTTTGGTTCTGAATAGTTGAAGTGCCACCGCGCGAGATCGTGTCACCAAGCAGTTCGACTGGTCAACCCAAAGCTTTTGACGTCGGTAGGCAGACTGCGATTTCGAGCCGCGCGGCGCTTATGCTGATCGACGCCGAACAACTGTTTTTGTAGGCTTGCGGCTGTATGGCCGATGAACCGGCAAAAATTCTCCTCGGTGACACAGCGATCATGGCTATCGAGCGAACCCCGGGCCGGCGGTGGTTCCGTCGAAGCAAAGATCAACCGAGACGACTGACGCATTGCGAGAATTGCGGCGCGCAATTGCAGGGACACTGGTGTGCCCAGTGCGGCCAAGCTGCGGTCGATTACCGCCGCTCCTTCCGCTACGTCATTGCCGATGTGCTCGATTCATTTCTGAATTGGGATTCGAAGTTTTTCACCACGATTGCGCTCCTCATCTTGAAGCCATGGCGGTTGACCAACGAGTTTCTCGCCGGCAAGCGTGTCCGCTATGTGAATCCGCTACGCCTTTATCTGCTCGCAAGCATCCTGTTTTTCTTTGCCGTGAATTACGGAACCAAAGGGCTGAAGTTCGAACCGGGTAACATCGATCCAAAAGATCGCGCGGAAATCGAAGCCGACCTGAAGAAAGAAGATTTGCCACCCGCCGCGCGAGAAAAATTGGAGGCATGGTTGCGGGAAGCTCCGGCCCAGGCGTCACCAGCGTCCGCTTCTCCAACTCCAACAACTGCGCCTTCGCCGACCGCTGGTCCGTATGCTTCTGCCACCAGCCCAGATACACAGAAGCGCCAGTATGGGAAAATAGGCGAGCGACCGTTTGTGATTGTTGATTCGAGCAGCAAGTCCTCGACTCCATTCGAACGCTGGATCGAAGGACGAGCCAAAGAAAAGATGGGCGAGCATGGAACAAAAATGGGACTGTTTATCAGCACACTGTTCAGCAATCTCCCTTACATGATGCTGTGCTGTATCCCGCTCTTCGCTCTTGTTCTGAAAGTTCTGTACGTTCGACGCCGCATTTTTTACATCGATCACCTGATTTACGCGCTTCACATTCACACGTTCGCTTACGTGGGAATCATGCTGATTGTGCTTGCAACAATTGGGCTCATCCGCGCGGCCCCAGGTCCCATTGCAGGGTGGATAATCGCGCTCCTCTGGATTGCGTTCGTCGTGCAAATTTTCCTCTCGATCCGTCGCGTTTACCGCCAAGGGTGGTTCATCAGCACTTTTAAATTCCTTTTTGGCGGATTTGTATATTTGATCGTCCTCGTGTTCGCGCTCGCGGTGACCTTCTTCGTTACCATCGCATTACCATGAAAAACACCATTCTCCTCGGTTTCGCTTTAGCCGGTTTTGGCGTGGCTGCATTTCCTGTCGATTAACGCATTGCTTTCGAACGCAATGACGCTGTTTACATCGCGAATCTTGACGGCACAGGCGAGAAAAAGATCGCCGATGGAATTTTCCCGGCGATCTCGCCTGTGGGACTCGCGTCGCATTACCCGAGTTGGACAATCGACGGGAAGCAAATTCTTTTCACCACGCGACCACACGAAGTCTGGGATCTTGTCGCGATCAATGCCGATGGCACGAATTTCCACGTGCTCAAACCCGGTGCGCAAAATGAAGTGACACGTTACTCCCCGATTTGGGCGCGTGACGGCCTATCGGTTTTTTGCGAAGATATGGCGAATGTCTATCAGCTTGGCCTCGACGGCGCGGTTCGCGCGCAATGGAACATCGGGAAAGATCGTGCCGAAAGGCGACATGAGCGGCGACGGCCGGATTGACGTTTCGCCGGATGGCAAGCGATTGCTCTTAAGCATCGATATGGGCGAAGAATCCGGCCGCAAAGATTGGGACGGGCCGTTGCCAGCGCTGTGGTCGTTCGATATCGGATCGCAAAAGGCGACGCGGCTCACGCCGAAGAAACTTTTCGGCTGGGATGGGGTCTGGATCGACAATAACAACATCCTCTTTCTCAGCAACGGCTGGCGAAAAGAATGACTCGATCTATCGAATGTCCGTGGACGGGAAAAATTTGAAACGCCTGATCAAGAATGGGCGTTTTCCGTTCGTGAGCGCTCCGCAAGCATGAACCAACTGACCGTTGCGATACCTTAACTCAGGAGTTGTCTCGCTCTTGCCAGCGCTTCCGCCACCTTGCTCGGGTCCTTGCCTGCGCCTTGTGCGCTTTCAGGACGCCCACCGCCTTTTCCGCCCACGATTGGCGCGATCTGCTCGATCAGTTTGTTCGCCTGAAATTTCGCGGTGAGTTCTTTCGGAACCACAGCGATCAGCGCAACGTTTCCGTCTTTTGCGCCCGCGAGAAAAATCGGTGCGCTGATTTTCGACTTAAGTGCGTCCGCAACAGCCTGGACCAACTTCGCATCGGCATTCGCCACTTCTGCAACGCACAAATTTTTTCCTGCATGCGACACCACCAGCTGATTCGCAATCTGAGCGGCCCGGCGTCTCAATTCCGCCTCGCCTGCTTTAGCAGTTTTCTTTTCCCAGTCGCGAACATCGGCAGCTACTTTTTCCAGATGCGCCCCGCGCGCGTCGATCTGCTTCAAGATTTCAGCGGTCTCACCGTTGGCTTCTAAAGCAGGCAAACGGGAAATGTCAGGTTTCTTGCGCGCGAGTGCTTCAAACTTCTCATGTTGACGCGCAGCTTCTTCCCTCGCCCAAGCGCCTGCTGCGTCACCGGCAACGGCTTCGATGCGCCGCGTCCCAGCTGCGATGGCTTCTTCCCTTACGATTCGGAACACCCCAATCTCGCCTGTCGATTTCACGTGCGTTCCACCGCAAAGTTCCATCGAATAGCCATTAAGTGCGTGCGGTGCGCCGCCGATCTGCAAGACACGCACCGTGTCACCGTATTTCTCTCCGAAGAACTGGATGATGTCTTTTCGCTGTTTCGCTTCTGCAAACGGAACTTCCGTCCACGAGACCGGCGCATTTTCGGCGATTTTTTCGTTCACTAATTTTTCGACATCGCTCTTTTGTTCCGACGTGAGCGGTGCGCTTGAAAAGTCGAACGTCAATTTGTCCGGACCGACGTAGCTCCCTTTTTGCGACGCGTCGCGGGACACAACTTCATGCAACGCCCAGTGCAACAGATGCGTCACGGTGTGATGTCCCTGAATCAATTTGCGCCGATCAGCATCCACTGAGATGCGCACCGCCTCGCCCGGTTCGGGCGCACGACCTACAATCAGCTGTGCGCGGTGAATGTAAGCATTGCCGTGTTTTTGCGTATCCAAGACGCGAAGCTGCCCAAGTTCCGTGCGATCATGTCCCGGAACGTGCAATAGTCCGCTGTCGCCAACTTGACCTCCCATCTCGGCATACAGCGGCGTTTGATTGAGAACCACTGCGAGTTCTTCTGGTTTCTGTCCCGGCAAAACCGTTTCGACCACCGCCTCCGTTTCCAGAAACTCATAACCGAGAAACTTCGTCTTCTGCAGTTTTACTGCAGAGAGCTCGCCGGTAGGATTGAGGCTACTCGCCAATTCGATCTCCTGTTTCTTTTGCGATGCGCGGGCGCGCGCTCGCTGCTCTTCCATCAGTCTCTCAAAACCGGACACATCGACAGTGAACCCGCGCTCGCGCGCCATCAATTCTGTCAGATCGAGTGGGAAACCGTATGTGTCGTAGAGTTTAAAGGCAAAATTGCCTGATATCTCCCGTGTTGCAGCCCCTGACTTGATCGGTCGGATCTCGCCGGCTTCTACTAATTCCAAATTTTCTGTTTGCGACGCGTTAACAACCACGCCGACGTTTGCACCGCGCGGGTCAACTGCATCCAGCATTGCAGCTGCTTGTTCAAAAAGTTCGATCCCTTTATCGAGCGTTCGGTTAAAAGATTGCTCTTCGCGCCGAATTATTTCTCTGATCTTTGACCGCTTCGCGTGCACTTCGGGAAAAATGTCGCCCATCGTGTTCGCCACCACACCAACGAGTTTAAAGAAGAATGGTTCATGAAAAGCGAGCGTGCGGCCGTAGCGGACAGCACGACGCAAAATCCGGCGCAGGACGTAACCGCGGCCTTCGTTCGAAGGAATGATTTCGTCGGCAATCGCGAACGAGAGCGCCCGGATGTGATCGGCGATCACACGAAATGCGATGTCGATCTTTTCCTGCTCTATCTGATTTTGTAGGGCGGCTGTGTCAGCCGCCGGCGTCTCGCAGAGACGCCCTATAATCGGCAGGCTGCTGCCGTACTTTTTGCCGCTCAGGTTTTCGAGCTCGTCGAAGATCGGACGAAAGATATCGGTCTCGTAGTCTGAAACTATTCCGGAGAAATCGGTTAGATTATTTGTGCCTTGAATGATTGCAGTCACGCGTTCGAAACCCATGCCGGTATCGACGTGCCGTTGCGGAAGCGGCGAGAAAGTTCCGTCCGGGTTCGCGTTGAATTGGATGAAAACCAAATTCCAAATCTCGATGCAATGCGGATTTTCCTTGTTCACCAACGTGCCGCGCGTGTCGCCGTCCGGTGTGAGGTCGACATGCACTTCGGAGCACGGCCCACAGGGACCGGTGTCGCCCATCATCCAGAAATTGTCAGCCTTGCCACTGTTGAGAACGTGAATAGCCGGATCGAGATCCGCTTCGCGAAACAAATGAGCCCAGTGCTCATATGCTTCCTGGTCGAATTCGCTGGGTTCGCCCGGACCGGGTTTGTAAACGGTTGCGTAAAGCCGTGGCGCTGGAAATTTCCACCGCTCGACGAGTAATTCCCACGCCCACTCAATCGCTTCTTTCTTGAAATAATCGCCGAAGCTCCAATTGCCGAGCATCTCGAAAAACGTGTGGTGATAGGTATCGAGACCGACGTCCTCGAGATCGTTATGTTTGCCGCCAGCGCGAATGCACTTCTGAGTGTCGGCGACACGCGCGGGGTTCCACGTCGGCTTTTGTTGTCCTAGAAAAATCGGCACGAACTGGTTCATGCCGGCGTTCGTGAAAAGCAGATTCGGTGCGTCAGGTAGCAGCGACGAAGACGGCACTATGGTGTGCTTTTTCTCGCGAAAGAAATCGAGAAACGATTGGCGGATCTCAAGCGAGGTCATCTTTTTTCACCACGAATTAACACGAATAAACACCAATTAGACAAAGCGGAAAACCCTGCACGCCTGACGTTGGATTTTTTCCGCGCTGCGCCGGCTGGTGATCGGCCGGACCGGCTCCTAGTCTTTCTCTTCGTCCAGCTTCGCTTTGACCGCGGCTTCGATTTCTTCGTAAAGCGCCTTGTCGTTCTTCAAGACTTCTTTTGCGGCGTCACGACCCTGGGCAAGCTGCGTGCCTTTGTAGTTCAACCACGAGCCGCGCTTTTCAATGATTTGTTTCTCCAAAGCGACATCGAGCAGTGCGCCAGTCGAGGAGATTCCCTCGTTGTACATGATGTCGAACTCGGCCTCCGTAAACGGCGGCGCGACCTTGTTCTTCACGATCTTTACGCGGGTGCGATTCCCTGTGACGACGCCATCGGTCTGTTTGATCGCACCGATGCGCCGAATATCGACACGCACACTCGCGTAGAATTTCAACGCCTTACCACCCGGCGTCGTCTCCGGATTTCCAAACATCACGCCAATCTTTTCGCGGATTTGATTTGTGAAAATGCAGCAGGTCCGCGCCTTTGAGATGAGCGACGTGAGCTTGCGCAATGCCGCGCTCATGAGTCGCGCTTGTGCGCCGACCGTGGCGTCTCCGATCTCGCCTTCGAGCTCGGCTCTGGTGACGAGCGCAGCAACCGAATCTACGACGATCACATCCAGAGCGTTGGAGCGTATCAGGGTTTCGCAAATCCGCAGTGCTTCTTCGCCGGAACTGGGCTGAGAGACCAGCAAATCGTCAAGATTAACGCCAAGTCTTTTCGCATACGCAGGATCGAGCGCGTGCTCGACATCAATAAAGGCTGCAAGGCCGCCGCGCTTTTGAGCCTGTGAAATCACCGTCAGGGTAAGTGTCGTTTTTCCGGACGATTCAGGGCCGAAAACTTCTACCACCCGGCCCCGTGGAAATCCGCCCACACCGAGTGCGCGATCGATCAAGATGTTGCCGGTGGGGATGACATCGATGTCGACAATTTTCTCGTCGCCAAGGCGCATGATGGCACCTTCGCCGTAATCTTTGGCTATCTGCTGAATCGCGAGATCGAGATTCTTATTTCGCGCCGCGGTCAATTTGTCAGAGGCTGTCTTTTCGTCGGTTTTTGTCGCCATATCAAGATGCCTGTAGTACGACTCTGGCAACGATTCGCCAAGTAGAAAAGCAAGCACTTTCGACTGAAGGAAAGAAAAAGGCCGCGAACTTTCACGTTCGCGGCCCAAACTTGCCGAAGCTGACCGTTAAGAAACAGTGATCTTGCGCGGCTTGACGTGCTCCGCTTTGGGCAAAGTCAACGTCACAAGGCCCTGCTCGATTCTGGCGCTGATTTTGTCGGCGCCTATCGATGGATCGAGCTCGAATGTGCGCCGGAAGTTTTCCTGGCGCGATTCGTGATGAATCAGCGTTCCCTCGATTTTGGGAAGCGAACGCCGCCCAATAATCGTGAGCTCGTTGTTTTCGATGGAAATATCGAGCCCGTCCTTGTTCACACCGGGCATCTCGACTTCCAGCGTGTAGCCGTCTGAGCCTTCGATCACGCTCGAGGGCGGCACAATAAACTGGTCGGTCTGCGTGCGATCCGCATCGCGATTTTCACGTGTTAACATATTCATGGTGAAATTTCTTTCAGTTTGATTTGATTAGCTGACCTGAATTTGCTTCGGCTTGACTTCTTCAGCCTTCGGCAACGTCACAGTCAGGATTCCATCGCGGTAAGTGGCGCTGACTTTGCTGGCGTCCACGCGGGTTGGCAATGCGATGCTGCGGCGGAATACTCCGACGTAGCGCTCGGTCCGCTCGGCCTTCTCACCGTCAGTGCTTTCGCGCTTTCGCTCGCCGCTAATCGTCAATGTCCCGTCATGCAAAGAGATTTCGATGTCTTCCTTGCGCATACCGGGCAATTCAACCGTAGCGACAATGTTGTCAGTGCTCTGGTAAAGGTCGAGGGCAGGCGACCAACCCGTGAAGAGCTGCCCCGCGCGCGGAAAACTCGACCACGATGGCAACTCGAAAAACGAGTTGAGCTCATCCCGCAGTGTGTTCCAGCGGTCCGACGCCGACCACGGCGTAAGTTCTGGAGCTTGATATCGAATTAAACTCATAATTTTAAAAGTCTCCTTTCTTGGATAAATAATTTTAGTTCAGCCATTGTGGTAGCTCGGACTATGCCAAGGTCAAATTCAGAGAATGCATCACCGTAAGATCAATAACAGGAGGGCCTTAACACAGGCGACCAGCCATGTCCGTCACACATGCGGTGGTCAATCTGACACACACCTGGACCGGTATTAACTGGAATGTCGCGACAAAATTGCACTGCCCGTATCGGATTTTGGTGGATAAGCACTCCAGTTCCTATGCGATCTCGCTGTGCCTCCTAGCGCCTTGACAGTTTAATGATCAAGCGGTTACCAGTCGCGTCGTGAATCCTCCAAGTGAAGGCCGCCGGCAACTCGACTCGGTTGTGATTAACATCGAGCTTACTCTTGTCAGCATAATCCAGGGCGTTGCACTCTTTTTCCTCACGGACAATGCCCGCGTGCTCATATCGCTGTCGCATTGGGAAGCCTTTCTGTATGTCGCCACGGCCTTATGCGTGATCTTCGTCTTTTGGTCGCGTTCCGTCATTCACACCCTCACTCTAATTGGATGGCCACTGGAGTTCGGTCACAACTTTTTCTACATCGGTTGCGCCCTGGGCGAAGCAATTCTTTTCAGCCGCCTTGATAATCCTCTCGCGTGGTTTCAACTAAGCGCCGCTTACGCGTGCATTGTTTGGTTGCTCTTTATTTACGACATGCGGCTGATTCACACGCGCCTCGCCGAATCACGTGCCGATTCCCAGCGCGCCCTTTACAACCGTGCCATGTCCGATCAGTTGCTTAATATTCGTTTGCTTGTTCCTCTACTGATTGCGCTCAATGTCGTCTCCGCGTTCGCCATTTGGCGCTGGCCTGATTTGTTCATTGCACATGCCGGTCACACCTGGCTGATTAGCACGCAACTTCTCTCCTTCATCGGTTACCTCTTTTATACGAGCCGCTACTTCAGTGCGATTGCGCCGCTTGTTTTGCGGAGCCGGCACACAAATTAGCCCCGGGGCGGATAGTTTCGCCTCTCGAGGTAAACTTATCGCTCGCGACGAATTTTGCAGTCGAGATACAGCACAACGAACGCGATTCCGAGCAATGGTTGGAGAATTCTTTGCAGAAGATTGAGCGCGAAAGCAGAAATATCGAAGCCCCGAGCCTGCTGCGCTTCAGTCAGTTGTTGTAGAAGCTTCTGGGGATCCTGTGTCGTCACCACCTGACTGAAATAGTGGTGCAGGGTCGTCCATTCAGACGCGAGCGTGACTACCAGCACAAAGGCGAACCACAGCGATGCAATGAAGGCGCCGCGCCACAACGGGCGTTCAAACCACGGAAGATCGCGGCCGCTACGCGCGAGATTTCTACTATAGCGCAGTGAATCAATGAATTCGGCGTTTTCGAGAACGGCAAACTGCTGCCAAAAGAGAACGTTCACGAAGAAACGGCCGAACATCCAAACCTGCAGAATGAGCAGCGCCAGCGCGAAAAAGACCAACAACAACGAAGACGCGCCGGCAAGAGCGATGGCTGCAATCGCAAGGCCAAATACGATCAGCAGGAAGAACACGCCATAGACGAAGATGCAGAGCGCTGCAACGCGCGGCCAGAATCTGACAGCTTCATTTAACACCGCGACCAAACCCAGACGGCGTCCGCTCGCAATTTCAACAGTGAGAATTTGGATGCCTGCCACATAAACCGGCCACATCGCCATTGAGAAGACGAACATTAAAAAGGCAAAGCTACCACCGGCGAGAACGCGCAGATCGCCGCCCCAAGCCTGTGCGGTTTGTATTAATGCAGTTGTTAACTGACTACATATTGAGGGCAATAACACTACGAGGGTAAGCCCAAGAAATTGAAAAAAGCCTTTGCGGTAAATCTGAAATGTCTCGGCCAAAACCTGACCGAAGCTGCGTTGGGTTTGTAGCGGTGGCTGTATTTCCACCCGCGCGCTCGCCGCGGCGATCATCGCTACGTCAAACAATCCTGGAATCGCTGCCGCTGTGCTCCAAAGATCGGCACTCGTAGTTCGGGCTTCGTTTTCAGGAAGAAGCCGCCCCTCTTTCTTCCATTCACGTAATGTATCGATATCCGCCGGGCCATACTCTTTTCCCTGCACGCGCACGATCCATTCTTCCGCCATCTCTTGATCATCAAGCATCATGCATCCAGAATCCAGCATCAGCCTCTCCAATGAAACTGCTGCTCATCGATGGTCATTACTACGTTTACCGGTCGTTTTTCGCCATCCCGAATCTCTCCAATTCCCGCGGCGAACCGACCAACGCGATTTTCGGCTTTACCAAAACGCTGCGGCTAATGCTGAAACACTTGCAACCTGACTTAGGCGCAGTGGTATGGGACGAAGGCGTGCCGCAGAAGCGGGTGGAACTGCAACCCGCGTACAAGGAAACGCGGAAAGAAATGCCCAAACCCATGATCCCGCAGCTAGAGTTCATTCAGAAACTCACACCTTTGTTGGGCTTTAGAAACATTTCCCTACCCGATACCGAGGCCGATGACCTGATGGGCTGTTATGCCCTCGCCGCATGCGAGCGGGCTGGGATGGAGGTTGTGCTCGCAACCAACGACAAGGATCTGTATCAACTCGTAGGCCCGTGCGTGAAAGTCTATACCACAGCGAAAGCGGACCTCGCGTCGCCCAAGGATGCATTCGCATTGCTCAGCGAAGATCAAGTCACTGCAAAATGGGAGGTTCCGCCCGGGCTCATTGGCGATGTCCTCGCGTTGACCGGGGATTCAGTCGACAACATCCCCGGGGTCGGCCTTGGCCGCAAGACCGCCGCGGCGTTGATTCGCGAGTTCGGTGGGTTAGAGCCATTGCTAAACAATATCGACAAGGTGAAAAGCGAGCGAACGCGGGAGAAACTCGCCAACGGTCGCGAGCAGATAGTGCAAAACAGAAAAATGGTCGATCTCGATTGTCGCCTTGAATTGCCTGTGCCGATCGATCAGCTTCGAATCGAAGCCGATTACCCTGCCCTGATCGCAGCTCTGGAAACCTGCGAGTTTAAATCGCTCCTTCAGGAGGTGCGCGACGAAGCTAATCATGCTGGTGCTCACATCCAGAACCAACTTCTTTAATCAATGCGGCGAAACATGCCGGAAGTACTTCTAAAGGCTCCGGTGTCGCATAACCAGCTAATTGGCAGCAACTAACGCCAGACACGAATTTTTCGTAAAAAATTCGAACAAACCGTGCGACCTGTTGTCAAAGTTAACAGGTTAAGGCGATTCGGGTGGTCGCACGATTTCTCAGATTCGTTGTTTCTCCTTAGCGTGCGCTGCCCGAATCTTTTTTTGTACCTGATTGGCGCCAGAGACGACGTGAAGAGGCTGCGAGCGGCGCGACTTGCCGAGAACGGCCGCGGCGCGTTTGAGACAAGGACCCTGATAGACCCAATCGCATTTCGCGAGTATCATGCCTCACCTTACTGCGCCAGATGACGTCTGACCGTTACGATCCGATCGCCGCCGCCCTTAAGGAAGACATTGGCGACGGCGACGTCACGACTGATTTCTTCGTGCCAGAAACGCTGCACGCAACCGGACGCATCATTGTGCGTGAAAAAGCAATTGTTGCCGGCACCGGAGCAGCTGCTGAAGCTTTTCGGCAGGTCGATCCTGCGACTGATGTCCAGATTAGTCACCGTGATGCCGACGAGGTTGCGGCCGGCGACGTCATCATCGAAGTGCGCGGCCTGGCGCGCTCGATTTTAAAGGCGGAACGCGTCGCGCTGAATTTTTTGCAACGTCTCTGTGGCATCGCAACCCTCACGCGCGAATTTATTAACGCTATCGAGAACCATTCGGCCAAAATACTTGATACGCGCAAAACCACTCCTGGGTTACGCGCTTTAGAAAAAGCTGCCGTAGTTGCTGGTGGTGGTGTCAATCACCGTTTCGGCCTGTACGACATGGTGCTTATAAAGGATAATCACCTCGCTACTCTCGGAGGGCCCTCGACTTTTGCGGATCGGATTCGCCGCCTTCGCCAGAAGCACCCAAACATCCGGATCGAAGTGGAGGCCGACGACCTTGAACAAGCCCGCGCTTTTGTCGAGGTAGACGGCATAGAGGTTATCCTTCTCGACAACATGACGCCGGCGCAAATTCGGGAAGCTCTAGCGTTGAGAAGGAACAATATCAAGTTTGAAGCAAGCGGCGGGATCACATTGAAAAACGTGAAGCGCGTGGCAGCCACGGGAGTCGATTTCATTTCCATTGGCGCGCTAACGAACGCCGCCCGCGCGATCGATATCGGGCTGGAAATGACGCATGTTCCCGGCTGAGACGTCGGATCGGCTGATCGCCGATGAGCTGCAAGCCCATTCCGCAGGCGCCACGATCGGCAGGCGGATCATTGTGCTCGACCAAACCAGCTCGACAAACGACGCCATTTTGCAGGTCGCGATTACAAACTCAAACCAAGGTTTGGTTCTGTTTGCCGAACATCAAACTGCCGGGCGCGGTCAGCGGGGCAACCGGTGGGAATCGGCGGCGGGCAAAGGCCTTTGGTTTTCCATTCTTTTGCGACCAAAAATCCAGATCAACGATTCTGGGCGGCTTACAATTTGGGCGATCGAAACCATTTCGGACGTCATTCGAACCGAGTTTTCTCTCGAACCTGCGATCAAGTTGCCCAATGACGTTCAGCTTTCCGGACGCAAAGTAGCAGGCGTGCTGGTGGAGATGCGCGCGCAAGAGAAGGCGCCGCATCTGGCTGTCGTGGGAATCGGAATTAACGTGAACCAGTCACTGGAAGATTTCCCACCGAAATTGCAAAGCCGCGCAATCTCATTTGCTATGGCGCTGCATCGGCCAGTTGACCGCCGACAGCTTGCAGTCGCAGTGTTGCGATACTTGGATAGGACTTATCGCGAACGCTTCACGGACGAGGCGCTGCAAAGTTGAAACTGCTTCGCCAACCATTCGCGATAGATGTGCGGCGAAATCTCCGATGGCTTGATCTCGCTGCGTCCGCCCCAGAAAACATTCGTGTACGAAACCGGGATGCCGCTCGATTGAAGATGCTGATCAATGGCCGCCTTGTGATTTAGGAGCAGTTGTTTATCGGTGCCGTGCGCCACAGCCATGACGTTGACGTTCTTGAATTCCGGACCGGCTTCGCGCCAGTAGCAATGCGTTAAAATGTGGTGACGGCCCACCTCACCACCCGCTTCAATTTCGCGACTGGGCGGCACCGCCCAATGAAACAGCGCGTTGAACCGAGTGACACGTACACCGCCAGCCGATGGTTTGACATGCTCGAGAAAAGTTGAAAAACGCCCAATGATCCCTCGCGCGTTCAGTTCTTCGGCCACCCGATAGAATTCCTCCAGTGATACGCCGGCTTCCTTCGCACGCGTAACCCACGGCGACGGCCTGATCTCTTCCGGAGTAAATTCGCGCTTGAGCGCGAGCAAGACACTCCACTCGTGCTCGCTAAGATCGACCATTTGCACCGGAATCATTTTCGCCGGCTGATCGGCCTTACTGCCCGGCTCAATTGTTTTTCGGCGAACATGACCGACTCCGAGAGTGAAAATTCCTTTCGCCGGCATCAGCCGAAAACGCTCGGCGTCGACTTTCCCTGCCAGCAATTCACAATGCGCTTGAAGCGAAAACCCCTGAGGAACCTTTACAGTCGTCCAAAGTTTGTAGTCTGATCCGGCGCTGACAGTATCAGTAGAGCGCAGCACCACGTGACCTGAAAACGGATCGCACTGAAACATCCAATCGAAGCCAGTGTCGATCTTGTCCTCGGGAACTTTCCACGCGACCAGCGCGCCGTCGGCAAGATTCGTTGCAAGCAGAGTTTGCCGGACGCGCCGGATCGTTCCCGCGCGCAACATCGCGGCAACCCGCGCCATCACAATGTCGACACCTACACGTGAGCGGGCCGCAATCTCCTCAAATGGCTCGCGCACGAACCCTTCAATTTTGTCCTCGGAAATCGCGAGAATACTGGCGTTGACTGGATCGTTGTGCTCAACCGGCAGCATCCCAATTAATCCGCCGCGCGAACAAACTTGTCCAACCCGTAGCCGCAGCGCTCCGGCGGAGGGAGTTCACTTTACGTCAGAGAGCGCAGATAAGCACTGCGGTAAAATGACAGCCCGTGCCGGTAAGTACGAACAGATGCCACACAAAATGAGAATAGCGCACGCCTTTCGTCGCGTAAAACAACACACCTGTCGTGTAAGCGATTCCACCGGCCACAAGCCAGAGCACCACAGAGAGCGGAACGGCGAGCGCAAGTGGCCGGATAAAAATAAGGGCCAGCCAGCCCATTCCCAGATAAAGAGCCAAGGCAAATCTCTTGTGGCGCGCGGCGCCGCGCGTCGCCTTGATGAATACGCCCAAAGTGGCCAACGCCCAGACAAGTCCCAGCATTGTCCAACCCCAAACTCCTCGAAGCGGACCAAGCGCAAACGGCGTGTACGTTCCCGCAATTAACAAAAAAATCGCGGAGTGATCCAGCACTTGCAGGATAGATTTTGCAGGTGTCTGTGGCCAGGCGTGATAGAGCATCGACCCTAGATAAAGCACTAACATCGTCACGGTAAAAACGATCGTGCCTATAAGAAAAGAGAGACTCCCGCGGTGAAACGCTGCCAGCAGAAGAATCGGCGTGCCGATCATCGCACCGGCGAGTCCAATCCCATGGCTGATCGTATTTGCCAGCTCCTCGCCTGTTGATTCCGTCCACTTGGGCAAAGCGAGCGCTTCGTCGACTCCGTTCATTGGCAGTCAGGATACAACGCGCATCGAGCAATTTTGCAAAGCAAAAACGACGGCTCAATGCGGCCTCTCAACGAGCCATGACGTTTTCTCAAAACGGCGCTTGTGCTCGTCGAGGATTTCTTGCAATCGCGGACGTTGATCCGGCGCAATGATGGGATCCATTCGATCCTTTGCCCGAGCGAAGATTCCATCGGTCTCGCGCACGTCGAGTGAGCGCAGGTTGTTCAACTCATTCTCCATTTGCGTCAGGATCGAAGCGATCTTGTCTGCCTGTTCCGGCTTCAATTGGAGCTGCCGCTGTAATTGATTCACTCTCAATGGAGCCGACTGGCGCGGTTGTTCGGCGCGACGTACGGCGTCCTTGGTCACGCGGCCGGTGAAAAGGCCGCCGGTGATTGCGCCTGCGGCAAAGGTTGCAATCAGCGCCAAAAGAATCTTCCATCGAGCTAGCGCATTCATGGCCACACAAAACAAACCGGCATCGTTAAAAGCTATCTTTTTCGATGCCGTGGGAACACTGTTTTATTTGAACGGAACTGTTGGCGATCATTACGCACGCGTCGGTAACGAAGTGGGCTTGGGGCTCGACGCGAACCAGCTTGATCGCGCGTTTTATTCAGCGTGGAACAAGATGCCGCAACGCGCCGCCATCGATGGACCGCGTGAAAACGACGACAAAGGTTGGTGGCGTGAGCTTGTCGATCTTGTCATCGACCAAGTCGTGCCTTCGCTGGGCGAATTCGATCGGGACAATTTTTTCGAAATCGCCTACGAACATTTTGCCGAAGCAGGTGTTTGGGAGCTTTACCCTGAAGTTCCCGGCGTGCTTGAGAAATTGCAGTCGCGGTTCCACCTCGCGGTAGTTTCAAATTTCGACGGCCGGTTGCGCTTCATTCTCGAGCACCTCGGTATCTCGAAATATTTTGTGAACGTTTTCCTCTCCAGCGAGCTCGGGGCAGACAAACGTGATCCGGAAATCTATTGGCGCGCACTTAAGTTAATGAATTTGAAACCAAACGAGGTCCTCCATGTCGGTGATGATCCAGAACGCGACTGGGAAGGAGCGACCGCCGCAGGTTTGTCGATCTTTCGATTGGATCGGCCAAAGAATTCGCTGCGCGATTTGGCTACATTTCTCGAGTCCTGAGCCTGTAACCGCGGCCCTATGGCCGCGCGCGCGCATCTCGCAGAAACGTAGCTACAAAGTCATGGGTCGGGCCGGGACTCGAACCCGGAACCAACCCCGAATGCTTTCAGGGCTGCTCGATCAATCGGTGGACTGCAAGATCGAAATCGCAGCTTGGGGACTCTTTTTTCGCTTCAGAGTTTGCTCAAGCTTGCGGGCTTTGGTCATTGATGGCAGTTCCTTTGCCGCGACAAGTTCGATGTGGTCCCCGAACCGGAGCGTCGTGTGATTGCTGCCACGCTTATGCTCGGCGATCCAGCGGGTCCAGATTGTCAGTGGCGCCGATGTAATGCCGTCGAGTGCCGCGCAAGATGTAAACCCAAGCCATAGAAAATCGTTGGGTCGGCCGGGACTCGAACCCGGAACCAACGCCTTAAAAGGGCGCTGCTCTACCGATTGAGCTACCGACCCGCAGCCGACCTTCACTTTGTAATGCTTGCCAGATTTTTTCAATGTACAATCACGCGTCGCAGGACATGATCTCTCATCAACACAAATGCATTTTTGTTGAGGTGCCCAAGACCGGCTCGACCAGCGTGAGGGCCATTCTCGGGAAAGCTTGGAAACCACATCTGAATCTGTGGCAGATCAAAAACCAGATGGAGACGTATTGGACGCACTATGGCGGAAGAAAGAATCGGATTTTGGCGGGCCTGTATTTGTTTCTCCCGGAAGAGCGCCGAAGAGAAAGGGGGCGCAAACAATTCGAGACCTACTTCAAGTTCGGATTCGTGCGCAACCCGTGGGACCGCGTTGTCTCGCTGTATGAGCGTACCGAAGCGCTACAGCTCAGGAACGAGATGACCTTCGAACAATTTGTCGATTGGATCGAGTACAGCAGCGCAACCTGCGTTCACTCGGCTCCGCATCGCTATCAATTGGATTGGTTTGTCGATCCCAACGGAAATGTGCTGGCCGATTTCATCGGAAAATTCGAGCGACTCGACGAAGACTGGACCTTTGTGGCACAAAAGCTCGGTCTCGACGAAAAGTTGCCGCATCGAAGGGCCAATCCCCGTGACCGCCACTACACTGACTATTACAATTCGCGGACACGCGACGTGATTGCAAACAAGTTCAGAGTGGATATTGAGCGCTTCGGTTATGAGTTTTCGGAATAAAATAAAAGCCATCGTGCTTACCTGTGATCGGTATCGAGCGATCACCCGCCATCTCATTCATCAGTACGACAGGCTCTGGCCGGATCATCCGTTCGTGTTTCACATTCCTTACCAGGAGGTTGGCGGGACTGACACTAATCGGGTCAGGTATTTCCCTGCCCCTTCGGATATCAAAGGCACCGTGTTACACTTGTTGGCGGACATTAATGATGAAGAATGGATTTACTGGTGCGTGGACGACAAATACCCGATTGAACTTCCCACAGACAAGGTCGCCAGTCTCATTTCTCACGCTATGCGTTCACCCGGCATCGATGGCCTCTTGTTCTGCAGATGCAGGGCGACATTGAGTAGCCCCTGGTTCACTCTTCACCCTCACAAGACTAAGAACCTATTTGGCGACGTCTATCTGGAGCGAAAGACTTGGTCCCAAATATGGATTCATCAGATTCTGCGCGCGAAAGTGCTCAGGCACCTGTTCACTCATTTGCCCGACCATATCCCAAGCGCGAAAGCAATGGATGACCTGAAAGAGGAGGTGCCAAAACTGCCCGAGCACCGGCTGTTTGTGACCGAGAAAAATTTTGCAGTGTTCGGAGAGAGCACTCGACGAGGTGATATCACGCAAAACTGTTATGAAAGCATCGTGGAGGCAGGCATTGAGCTGCCGGAATGGTTCCAACGGCCGACGGGCGAATACGTGACCCTTGGGAAGTTGTAAAGCTGCGCTCACACAAATTGCGCAGCCCATTTTCTGCAAAACGTCGCGCCCTTTGGTGTTAGGTATTGCCTTTTACAGTTGCTTCTAGCCCATCACCGCGCGAAAGGGTGGCCCCCACGTGCCCGACTCCGAAAACCGACGCGGAGACACGTGCGCCCTCCGAAAGCTTGCGCGAAACGGTGATAGGTTTGTAATGATTTCGCACGAAGTGCTTTGGAGTGCGATGCGTCTTCGCATCGCTTTCATCATGCAATCAACCAGGAACCTTATTGGAATGTCCTGCGGAACGTTGCGTGGCGTTAGAGCTGCTCAAACGTGTAACCGAACCGCTCGATCTCCGCGGCAAACCGCATCCGTACGAGATGGCGAAGTTCTTCATCGTAGTATTTCGAATAATGTTCGCGGCTGGAGCGGTTGTATCGCGGTAGCGTTGCCGGCGAAATGCCCAGTGTTCCGCAGACGGTGCGAAAATCATCAGCCAGATTCTCAAAGCGTATGATATAATCGACGTTGGCGAACGGGTCCTCTTCGCCCTGATCCAGTCGCAGATAGTCTGCAACCGATACAGCTTTGGAAATTATCTCTCGGAATCTTTTCGGGTCCCAAGTTTCCGGACTTTGCGTAGGCGTGAAATAATACGAGACCATCCGGTCCCACGGGTTTCGGACGCAGGTGAACTTATAAAGACTGCGAAACTGCTCGTTTCCGAGTGCGTCTCGATACTCGCCGAGCGTGGAGTGTTTCTTGGTCTTGTAATTTGGATTGCGCAGTCCGAAACGCTCGATCCCGTCTTGCTCTTTACGTAAAGCGACCAGCTGATCTTCCGAATAATCGCGGAGCGCGCTCTGTATCGAGTTGCCTGCGGTTTTCGGTATGTGAACGAATAGAAACCGCTTTTGAAATGAGATCATTCGCGAGGATCTCAGTCTACGATGCGCTGTTCGCTCATGCGAGTGCTGGCGAGCATTTATGGGGCGTGCGACAGGTTATTGCGGGAAAATGATCCTTTCTCACAAATACAAATTCATCTTCATCAAGACCGCGAAGACCGCCGGCACGAGCATTGAGGTCTTCCTGTCAAAGCACTGTGGCTCTCAAGACATCGTGACGCCGATTGCACCGCTGGTTGAAGGACATCAGCCGCGCAATTACGAGGGGTTCATTAATCCGGTTCCCGAAATCCTCCAACGTCCTGGCAAGATCTTATCAACCTTGCAACACGCACTCACAAGTCGTGATAAATTTTATAACCACATGCCGGCACGCGAGATCAAAAACCGCGTTCCTGCCGATGTCTGGAACAGCTACTTCAAATTTTGCGCAGAGAGAAATCCGTGGGACAAAGTTTTGTCTCACTACCACATGCACGCTGCACGCGAAGGCGGCTCGCTTTCACTGAATGAATATCTCGCCCGTGGCAGATTTCCCACTAACTACTTCCGATACACCGATCGCTCCGGCACAAAAATCATCGTCGACCGGATCCTTCGCTACGAGAACCTGGTCGCGGAACTCAGCGAAGTCTTCTCGCAACTAAAAATTCCTTTTGACGGCACTCTTGGCGTCACGGCTAAATCCGGATACCGGTCCGATCGCAGACCGTATCAGGAAGTCTTCAATGACGAACAACGAAAAATCGTCGAAAAAGCATTCGCCAAAGAAATCGAACTACATGGTTACCGTTTTTGAGGGGCTGTAACGATATGCGAGTGTTTAAATTCTCAACCTATCGTTTGCGGATTCCTGCCAACGGCGAATCTCGCCGGTAAGACGGGTTATTACCTGCGCGCATTGTCGCTCCGAGAAAAGATTTCGCCTTTCCCATGGATCATCCTTCAAGTTGTACAGTTCGTCTAAATCCTTGTCGCGCAGACAAAGCTTCCAGCCGTCTGGAGACACAATCGCGCGAGTCGATTCCTCGACCGCGCGTTTGATCATGCGTCGTCGCGCCAAACGCGTTCCTTTTTTCACTTTCGTTCGGTTCGGCGCCCACTCGATGAAAACATTTTGCGGCGCAGTCGTGTCTTCGCGGATTAACGGCAACAGACTCTTGCCAGCACATTGGCGATGACTCGGTTGAGCTAAAAGATCAAGCAACGTCGGCACAAAATCGATGTGGCTCACTGAGTTTGAAATCATTTCGCTGCGCGTTTGGCCAGGCAGCCGAATCAACCAGGGGACGCGCGTGGCCTCCTCGAACGTGGTTTCTTTGCCGAATAGATGATGCGCGCCGAGGCTGTCGCCGTGGTCGCTGGTATGTACGACGACCGTCTCGTCAGCCAAACCGCATCGTTCCAAACATCCAAGAATCGCGCCGATGCTTTGATCGACCAGCGTCACAAGGCCAAGGTACCGTTGTTTGATGCTTCGGTATTCTTCGAGCGTGATCCCGAAGAACAACTGACACGGCAGGCGTTCTCGATCGAGGATCGCTTCCGCCTCCTGCCATTCGCGCATCAAACGATACCGCAGCGGAATGTTTTCGCTCTCGGGAATCGTCGCGGAAAGATCGAGGTCTATTTCATTGAGCGGATGTTCGTCGTTGAGTGGGCCGTTGTAGGGTGAGTGCGGTTCCACAAAACCCACAACCAGAATGAAAGAATCGCGCTGATGTTTTTCTATGAAGTCACAGGCGTGTTTCTCCAGAAATTTTGGCCGCGATAGATCGAGGGGCAGGCTGCTGATGGCCGTTTTGTTTATCGGGCGTGATGCCCATTGAGATTAAGAAATTTGTGTAGTCGCCGTGCCCCGCCTGCAACGCCCTGCCCGCAGCAGCTTCGCGCAGCGATGCGGGCGTAGCTGTAGCACTGCGGGCAGGGTCTTCAGTGGAAATCCATTCGTGGAATCCGCGTCCGCCGTGCCCTTCCTCGCCGAGATGCCATTTGCCCATGTATGCGGTCTGATAATCCCTGTCCTCCATCAGCTCGGGAAAAACGCGAAACCGCCGATCCAGTGGCACGCTGTTCCGTGTGCATCCGTTAATGTGCGGCCAGGTGCCTGTCATCAGCGAAGAGCGCGAAGGTGTGCACACCGGATGGGTGACGTAGGCCCGCTCGAAAACCACCGATTCAGAAGCGAGCTTGTTAAGATTGGGAGCGTGTACCTTCACGCCTCCGTAACAAGCGAGCGTATCCGCTCTCTGCTGGTCCGGCAGAAAAAGAATTAGGTTCGGCTTACGTTTCGCGGCCATGGAGTTAAGCCTTAACGCAGTAAACAAGGCGTGGTCAATGATACTACGACGTTGTCATTCCAAGCGCAGTCGAGGAACCTCTCGACTTTATCCGAGCCAGCAGCGATTCACAGATAACAGCAAGAGATTTCTCCAATTCGGTCGAAATGACAGAATCCTCAGCCGCGCGCTGATCTTTCCTTTTTGGCGTCGCAACACTTCCAGTTTCAGTGTTTCATCCCTCACATGAAACGGTTTTTGATTCTGCAGCTATTCGGCGCGTTAATCGCTGCGATGGCGAATGCAGCAACAAACTTTGACTTTGCCGCAAAAGCGACAAACGAGCTCGCTGTCGATCTTCACCACCAGCTCGCGACGCGGGACGACAATCTTTGCGTCTCTCCGTACTCAATTGAAAGCGCTCTGGCCATGACGTTCGCCGGCGCCGACGGCGAAACGCGCAAGGAGATGGCGCGTGTCCTGCATCTCACAAACGATAGCACGGTGCCCGCCTCGTTCGCCGCGCTCCAGCATTCCCTGGAACAGATGAGCACGAAGACAGCTGAGCTCGTAAAACAATCTAAGAAATTTGGTGGTCCGAGTGAACCGATCACATTGAACATCGCCAATCGCCTCTTTGCGCAAAAGGGCTATGCGTTTCGCGAGGCGTTCCTGTCATTGGTGAAACAAAATTTCGGAGGAGCCTTTGAGCCTATCGATTTCGTTGCCAATGCTGCGGCAGCCACGCAGCGCATCAACAAATGGGTCGAGGACCAGACGCATGATCGGATTCGCGATCTGATTCCAGCAGGGGCACTGGACAAGACAACGCGCCTGGTCCTGGCGAACGCGCTTTATGTAAAAGCCCCCTGGGCCAGTGAATTTTCCGACAACGCAACGCAACCGGAACCGTTTCATGTTCGCGGCGGAACGCCTGCCACTGTTCCGACGATGCGAAAGACGGACCGCAGTTTCGGCTACTCGAAGCGCGAAGGGTTTATAGCTGTGAGCCTCCCCTACGTCGGAAATGATCTCCAATTCGTCATCCTTCTCCCCGACGACGTAAACGGTCTGCATGCTCTCGAATTGAAGCTGAGCGTTGACATGCTTGCTGGATGCGCAAAACTCCAGACGCGCGACGTTGATCTGCATCTTCCAAAGTTCAAGCTCGAGCCGCCAACCATGTCTTTAGCCGAAAAGTTTGAAGCGCTCGGCATGAAGACTGCGTTCGACAAGCCGCAGGGCAGCGCGAATTTCGACAAGATGGCGCCGCGCAAGCCGAACGATTATCTCTACATCTCGCAGATCTTTCACAAAACTTTCATCGCGGTGGACGAAAAGGGAACGGAGGCGGCTGCAGCAACCGCCGTGGCAATGATGGCGGCGACTGCTTTACGGTCACCTCCCCCGCCGCCAATTGAAGTGAAAATCGATCGGCCATTCGTTTACGCGATTCAGCATGTGCCCAGCGGCGTCTGCCTTTTTCTCGGGCGTGTGACCGATCCACGCTGAATAGAACAGAATTTGTGGACATCTCTGTCAGCCCCGAACGCTTTCGGGGTTCACAGAATGGAGCCAAGCGGGCGCTGAGCGACACGGACGGGCAGGCCGCAGGGCGAGTGAGCGGGAGCGAACGAGTCAAACGCCCTACAACAGCGACTGGGCCCGGTAACTTAATTCGCCATTCACGATGCGCGCTGCGGAGGTGAATGGATGCGCCTCGATTTTGTTTGAGTCGAGAATGTGCATCACCTCGATACCACACGCCTTCAGATAATCTGAGATCAGCGAACGATGACAACGCCACCAAACCGCCTCCGCGCACATGATCGCGGCAGGCCCCGCCTCACGAGCGAGAGTGAGGAGGCGCTCGACACCTTTGTGAAATTGTTCTGTTTCCATGTGATCGGCGTAGCCACGAAATGAAGCGTTGCGCCACGCCGTGTTGGCCGAGTCAGCGTTCGGTTTTCGTCTTCCGCCCAGCTCAGGGAAATGTTCGTAGCGAATTCGGAACGCGTGCAGTGATTCCGCCAGTGCTTCCTTGTTGAACTGCGGATAACGCTTCGACCCCGGCCAGGATCGCACATCGGCCAACAACTTGATTTCGTTCTTTTTCAGCAACGAAATGAGGTCCTCGATGCTCCGCGTCGAGTGGCCAATCGTCCAGATTTGCATGATTTAAGATAAACCACGGTTCGCACGTCTCGTCAGGTAGCCCGCGTCTCAGGCTTGCTGGGGAGCACAGGCTGCCAGCCTGTTGGTCTCGGCAGCTTGCCGAGACGGGCCAATTTTCAGCGATATCCGAGAATTAGCTGCGTAAAGGTGTTGCCGGCAGGGCTTCCGGTAACTGCAGGCTGGCAGCCTGTGCTCCCCAGCAAACCTCACGCGTGCGCTCGCCGGTCTTAATGCCCCGGTTTCGGCGGGGCCACTGCTTCGGCCATGGACTTCAACATTCGACCAAGATCGCTGTTCGTCGAGATGACTGCGGTCGTGTCCTTTTCAAACGCGGCGCGCATGACATCGAGGCTTCGCAAAAACGAATAGAGTTCCTGCGCATCCGGCGCGCCGAACGCGGCGGCGTAAATCGCGGCGGCTTCGGCGTCGGCTTTTCCCTCGGTCTCGAGCGCGTTCTTTGTCGCGGTGGAACTGATCGATGCCACATCGCTTTCCTTTTGACCGCTGATGTTCGCGGCCTCGCCGCGTCCCTCGGAACGGAACCGCGCAGCGATTTGATGCCGCTCGCTCGACATGCGTTCGATGATCTTCTCCGCAACCGCTGGATTGTATTTGCTGCGCTTGAAACGTTCATCGAGCAATTCGATTCCGAAATCGGCAATCTTTTGCCGTGTGCGTTCTGTAATTTGTTTCTCAATTTCGCCGCGCCCGAATTCGATATCGGGAATTGTGCTGGACAGAAGCGTGCCGCTTTTCTCCAGCTCCTCGTCGCGCAACGGCTTTCGCCCTTTGGTAACCCGAATGATTTCGACGAGATCGTGCGTGGCGACGGCGGTGCGTGTTTCGCTGCCGAGGATGTCATCAAGACGTGAAAGCGCGCTGCGCTCATCATTGAGCCGATTGTAGTAGAGAAACGGATCGCTGATCCGCCAACGGGCGAAACAATCGACAATGATGTAAAGCTTGTCCTTGGTAGGACATTCCGTAGGCGGGCCGTCCCAGGCGAGGATCCGCTTATCGAAACGCTGCACTTTATCGAGAACCGGCAGTTTCATCTTCAACCCGGGTGTGGCGATGGTGCGAACGATTTTGCCGAAACGCGTGATGATCACGGTTTCATATTGATGGACGATAAATAGCAGCGTTCCCCATTTGAATGCAGTCAAGATGAAAAGAATTCCCAAGATCGACATGAACCGGCTCTGCAAAAAACGCACAACGGCCGATACCGCCGCAGGTCGCGGAGTCACATCGATCACATTCATGGCGAGGTCCGGGTCTGCTCCGCCGGCAACAGCGGCAACGTCTGGAGAATGTTCTTCAAACTGTCGTCCACGATGATTTTCTTTTGCAAATTGGGCAGGATCGCTTGCATCGCTTCGAGATAAAGACGCCGCCGCGTTATGTCAGGTGCTTTCCGGTACTCGGCGAGCAATAATGAGAATTTTTGCGCTTCGCCCTTTGCCTCGTTCACCCGGCGGAAAGCATACGCTTCGGCTTGTTTCTCGCGCTCCTTCGCCTGGCCGCGTGCGTTCGGGACGGCGTCGTTATACACCGCCCAAGCTTGATTGATCGCGGTTTGCTTCTCCTGTTGCGCCTGATTGACATCGTTGAACGCGGCCTGCACCGCCGGCGGCGGCCGCACGCTGGTCAGCTGCACCTGTTGAATCTGGATTCCCAAACCGTATTGCGAACTCAAATCGGCCAGCCGTTTCAAGGCTGATGTCTCGATGTCGTGCCGGCCGATGGTTAGCACTTCGTCCACAGTGCGATCGCCGATCACTTCACGCATCGCGCTTTCGGAAAGATCGCGCAACGTCTTCTCCGGCTCGCGCGCACCGAACAGATACATCTTCGGATCGGTGATGCGGTACTGCACCACCCACGGAACGAGAGCGGTGTTGAGGTCGCCCGTGATCATCGTTTCCGTCTCCTGCGGCTCAGGGTCGCCCTGGTAAATGTTTGTCGCGCCGGGTGTGAAAAAGCCGAACTCAAGTTTTAGCAGGCGTTGCGTGGGGACGGTCTGAATTTCGTCGACATACGGAATGGCGTAAGCCAGACCGGGATTGACGTTGTCATGGAATGCGCCAAAGCGTGTCTTGACCCCAATGGAATTTGCCGGGATCGACGTGAACCCGAACAACAGCGTCAACAACGTGAGGACAAGCCCGATGCAGGCAATCAAACCAAGAATTAGTCGCGCTGGCTTAATCGGAAGACTTTCGGCAACCATCGGCCTTGGCATAGATCGGCCTTTATTGACTCAAACGTGTCGCCGAGCGCAAGCTTTCAATTCAAGAAATGACGCCTCCCCTTGGCTCGCCGTAGCCTTGGCGAAGGCGGCAGCCGTCAAGTCTGATTCGACGGCTGCCCAAGCCGTCGCTCCTTGATCCGCCGCTGTCCCTTGACTAGCTGGCTATGCGCTCGAAAACTGAGGCATGAATATGAAAAACATCGTCTTGTCAGCATTCCTTGCTCTTGGCACGTTGAGCTTGATGGCAGCGGAGTCTCAACAGCAACCGGAGGTCGGCAAGGCCGCGCCCGATTTCAGTCTCACGACCGGCGATGGGTCGCAGGTAAGCCTGAAAGATTATCGCGGCAAATGGGTCGTGCTTTATTTTTACCCGAAAGATTTCACCAGCGGTTGCACGATGGAGGCGCACAATTTTCAGCGCGATCTCGCCAAGTACGAAAGCGCCGACGCAGTCATTCTTGGCGTGAGCGTGGATACCGCGCAATCGCACAAGGATTTTTGCGCGAAGGAAGGACTCAATTTCAAATTGCTGGCTGATCCAGACGCCAAGGTCTCGACCGAATACGGATCAGTAATGGATTACAAAGGGAGCAAGCTCGCCGCGCGGAACACGTTCATCATTAACCCGAAAGGCGAAGTCGCGAAGGTCTACACCGGAGTGAAACCGGCCGAGCACAGCGAGCAAGTCCTCAAAGATTTGGACGAACTTAAAAAGAGTTAGTTGAACCGAAGTTACTATGGCAGCTCAAAGAAAATCGATCGATTGCAGAGATTATCCGAGCGAGAAAAATTGCTCGCTCAAGATTTCCGGCACGGAAGAGGAAGTGCTCGATGCGGCAACGCAGCACGCCGTCTCAGCGCATGGGCATGAGGAGACGCCGGAATTGCGTGAGCAGCTTCGCTCGATGCTCAAAGACTCGAAAGATTAAAGGTCGCCGCACAAAGCAACGACATGGTTGAAGCGGATTCTCCGGCCGTCAAATGTGACTTCAGCACCGAGAAGCGACCAGAGTAGAAATTAGCCGGACCTGCGTGACCAGATCAAATCGATGCTCAAAAATGAGGCTGATTAAAAGTCGCCGCGCTGAAGATCGTCGCTTAGCGGCGAGCTCCGCTTTTCATTCGGCGCACCTGCACTTGCGCTTCGGTTTCCAATTCGGCGAGCAATTGCTTTGAAATATTCGGAAGTTGGCCTAACCACGACGCGCCCACAACGACCGGGGAAAAATCCGGCAACTCCAAAACACGCACGTCTTGGGCTGGCTTGAACCCTGGAACTGCTACAGCCAGGCCGATTCCATAACCGCCCGCGACGTAACGCTCGATCAAACGAGCCGAGTTGACCTCAATTCCGCAAAACCATTCCACTTCAATCCGCTCAAGACCGCGCTGAAAGGAAGCGTGGATTGGATGAGTTCGCGGGAGACTGATCAGCGTTTCTTCAATCTTATCGCGTTTCCACAGCTCTTCTGCACGTCCGAGCCTGGACTTTCTGTGGACGAGCAGAATCAACGGCAGCTCGAGTACCGGTCGAACCTGAATCCCAGCGCGCGATTTTTTCTCGACGAGGGTAATCGCAAGATCGACGTCTCGGGACAAGAGTAATCTCTCGGCTTCGGAGCGCGCCGCTTCGTGCAGATAAAGGCGAAACTCGGGAAATTTCGTCCGAAGCTTCTGCAGCAACTCGGGGATATAATCCTGCAACACGATCGAGGGCGCGGCAATGCGCAATTGCGGCGATCTGTTCTGACGGAGCTTTTCGCCAACGATCTCGACGTTGTCGAAGAACGGCTTAATAAACTCGAACAGTTCGATGCCTGCAGGCGAAAGTGCGAATGGTCGTCGCTGAAACAGCTTCGTGCCAAGAGACTCCTCGAGTTTGGCGATCTGTCCGCTCACTGCAGGTTGCTGGATGCCGTAAGGGATGTTGCGTACTGCGGCTGCGATTCCGCCGTGTTTTGCGACGAAATAAAACAACTCCAGGTGATGAATGTTCATGATCGAAAGCGTTGATGAAATCCGCAATTTTTATCAATTAACATCTGCCACGCAAAGCAGTTATCCTCTCCGGCAAGGCCAAATATTGGGTCAAACCTAACCAACAAATGGAACTCCTGATCCTCCTTACTATCGGTTTGTTGATTGCGATTTGCGTCTTGCCGTTTGTCGCGCTTGCCAAAGCAAACACCGCGAAGCGTGCCCTCGACGACTTAGCTGCGCGATTG
>QHNR01000046.1 GCA_003218475.1 Verrucomicrobiota bacterium
TCCAGATAATCAGAGATTCTTTGCTTCGCTCAGAATGACAGGCAACGCGGGCGCTAGCTCAGATCATTCCAAGTTTCATGCGCCCTGCTTCGCTGATCATGTTTTGGTTCCATGGCGGATCCCAAACCAGCTGAACATCCGCTTCATCCACGCCGTCGATACTAAGAATCTTACTCTGCGCATCATGGGCGATTGCCGGTCCCATGCCGCAGCCTGGGGCCGTCAAAGTCATTTTCACTTCCACTTTGGTGCCGCCGTCCGGTTCTTTGATCAACCGGCAATCGTAAACGAGGCCGAGATCAACAATATTAACCGGGATCTCCGGATCGTAGCATTGGCGCAATTGGTTCCATACGTCTTCTTCTGAAACTTGACCGTCTGTAGTGCTCGCAGGTTTTTGAGCTGTTTGCGCCTGCGGTTTTTGCAGACCGAGCGCATCAAGGTCTTTGTCTGCAACGCGCGCCAGGCCCTGGTAAGTTGCGACGGTGTAGCTTCCTCCGAGGCTTTGCGTAATCACTCCCTGCGTTCCCGCTGGAATCGTAGTCTTCTGTCCGCTTGGAATCTGGATCGCTTCGCAGTCGCGGCTCAATGTGAATTCAGTGTTCTCGTACATGGTTCGTGTTCCTGTCATTCCGAGCGAAGTCGAGGAATCTCTGAATTTATTGGAACGAACGAGCTCCTCTCGTCGATCGGAAAAGTTTCTAAATTAGTATGCCACAGATGAAAAAAATGACGAATGCCGAATGCCGAATGACGAACGAAATCCCGAGACAGGGCTGGGACTATCTCCTTCGTCATTCGGGCTTCGACATTGTTTCGTCATTCGGCATTCGGATTTCGTCATTGCTAATACACATCGCGCTTATACCGCTTCTCATTTTTTAGCTTTTCAACGTATTCATTGGCTTGCTCGACGCTCTTGCCGCCCCGCTCTTGGACGATTTTTCGCAGCGTAGCATCGACGTCTTTGGCCATCCGGCGCGCATCGCCACACACGAAAAAGTACGCGCCTTCGGCGTCGATCCATTTCCAAATTTCGGCGGCGTTTTCCGTCATCTTATGCTGGACGTAGATCTTCTGGGTTTGGTCGCGCGACCACGCGCAATCGAGCCGTGTGAGAAGTCCCTCCTTCATATACGCGTTGAACTCGTCCCCGTAGGCAAAATCGCATCTCTCATGCTGCGCGCCGAAGAAGAGCCAGTTCTTACCCTTTGCTCCGATGGCTTTTCGCTCCTGCAGATACGCGCGGAACGGCGCCACTCCGGTTCCGGGACCGATCATGATGATTGGAGTGTCAGGGTCCTCCGGCAAATGAAAGTGTTTTGCTACGGTGGGGAACACGGGCACCGGCACGTCGTCAGCGCGTTCCGCGAGAAAGGATGAGCAAACTCCTTTGCGCAGCCGACCATTACTTTCGTACAGGACCACGTCCACGATAAAGTGCACCTGGTCGGGATATGCCCTGAGGCTCGATGCTACCGAATAAAGTCGCGGCTGTAATTTCGTCAGCAAGCCGACAAACTCTTGTGGAGCGAAGCGGGCGGAGGGATGTTCCGAGAGGAAATCGATTATTTCCATGCCCCACAGGTAAGTCTCAAGGTCCTGTTTGCGGTTTGGAGCGAGAAGGTACGTCAACGTAGGCGCAGCGGAAGCTCGCTCGGCCATGGCCCTTAAGAACTTCGGCGTTGGCTGGGTGATGCTGTAATCGCGCAGTAGCGCTTCGCGCAATGTCGTCGGTTCTCCTTTCGGTCGCGGGACTTTTTCATTGCCGGTCGCGCCGAGCGTACGGATGATTTCATCGACCAGCTCTGGATCGTTCGTTGCATAAACAGCTAAAGAATCGCCCACTTCAAAGGTCAACCCCCATCCCGTTAGATCGAGCTCCAAATGCCGCGTATCCTTCTCAGACTCCGGGCCGCTGAGACGGCGATTAACGAGCATGCGAGCGAGAAATGGGTTTGCCCGAGTGTAGCGCGGGGGAGCAGCGGCAGCAGTAGCAGTGGCTGTAGCTTCGGTCATGGCAACTCTTGTAGCGGTGATTCGCCAGTGTCGCAAATTTCACCCGTCATTTCCGATTGCGAGCGTAGGGCAAACTTCCATGGCGCGTTGCGCGGCGGCGGTTTCTTCAGGTGTTTCGGGTTGTTTAAGAAAATGAACAGCAGTCTCGTCGTGATTGTAAGTGATGAGATTCGGCGCTTCTTCGAGACAAAGACGGCACAATGCGCAGCTTGTATCCACATACCACTGCCCGGGCACGTTCTCGGGCTGTTTGCTCAGTTTGTCCGCTATGATTCAAGTGAACGCTGAATAAACGTGATCGGTTTCACCTGGCTACAGGGGCAATGCTGGATCGCCGCTTTATGCGGCTGTTTTTCCCCGGCGCTTCCGAAGGCAGCGCAATTGCGAAATCCACCTGCCGCTTGAACGTGTCAACGCGGGCGACAAAGACCGAGACCTCATCGCCGACGCTGAATCGTTTGCGTGACCGTCTGCCAATGAGCTGCCGTCGAGCAGGTTCAAACAAATAGAAGTCGTCCGTGAGAGACGACACATGGATAAGGCCCGTGATTAGCGCATCCGGCAGTTCCACCATCAACCCATAGTTGCGGACATCGACAATCGAAGCGCGGAAAATCTGCGGGTTGCGTTGGTCGAGTTGGCGTTGAAAAAATTCAAGCTTCTTCATTTGCGCGGCGTCGATCTCCGCATCGGCTGCGGTTCGTTCGGTGATTGAAAGGTGCTCCGCGATCGAAGTGATTTCGCGGCTGTCTGGCTGGTAGGGCGTGTCACTCCGTGACCGCCGTCCCGTCGTTGAGGAAGCGGACGGCAACGGAGTGCCGTCCCTACCCAACGCGCGGTGCACCACAAGGTCGGCATAACGCCGGATCGGACTAGTGAAATGTAAGTAATTGGCCTTCGCCAATCCGTAGTGCCCCAGCGGCTGCGGAGCGTAGCGTGCGCGTTTCAAACTTTTGAGCAGAGCGATCTTGAGAGCTTGCTCTTCAGGCTTTCCACGGATTGAGGCCAGCAAGCGCTGCAACTCAGTGCGATGGGTCAAATCCCCAACCTTGTAATTGAAGCTGAGAACGAATTCTCGATAATCCGCCAGTTTCTCCGGGTCTGGATTTTCGTGAACGCGGTAGATGGTGGGAACCGCACGTTTCATAAGCTCGCGCGCGACAGCCTCGTTTGCCGCCAGCATGAACTCTTCGATCAGTTGGTGGGATTCGTCGTTCTCAATGCGCTCTAATCTTACGGGATGGCCCTGTTTATCGACCAAGACTTTTACCTCTGGAAAGTCGAGATCGAGCGACCCATGCTGGAACCGTTTCCGCCGCAAAAAGGCAGCTAGTTCCCAGGCAAGATGCAGCCGTTCGCCCAATCGATCTTGAGGAGGGGACGACAAGATTGCGAAGGCTTGTTTGTAGGTAAGCCGGTGCGCGCTGCGAATCACGCTCCGTGCAAAACGCGCGCTCTTCACCACTCCATGTTTGTCGAAATGGATAAAGACTGAATGTGTAAGCCGGTCGACTCCGGGGTTGAGACTGCAAACACCGTTGCTTAATCGCTCCGGCAACATCGGTATCACGCGGTCGGGCAGATAAACGCTGTTGCCGCGCCGCCGCGCTTCACGATCCAGCGCGCTCCCGGGTTCTACGTAGCCGGCGACATCTGCAATGTGCACGCCGAGACGCCAACCGGTGTTGGTCTTCTCAACTTGAATCGCGTCATCGAAATCGCGCGCATCATCAGGATCAATTGTGACGATAAATTCGTTGCGCAAGTCTTCTCGTCCGTCGAGTTGCCGTGCACCGATTTCTTCGGAAATCCGCTCTGCCTGATCCAAAACATCGTTCGGAAATTCTGCAGGCAGATGATATTTGCGGATGATCGAGAGCATGTCGATGCCTGGCGTGGAGGCCGGCCCGAGTACTTCAATGATTTCTCCTTCGGGATTGACATGCCGCGATTCCCACGGTTCCAGGCGAACCACGACTTTGTCGCCAGCATTCGCGGATGTACCAAGCCGCTGATCTTGCTCAGGGCGTACGTAGATGTCGTGCACAAAGCGCGGATCATCAGGCACGACATAGTAAAAGTTCCGGGACCGCTGCAACGTGCCGACGATCGTATCGTGAGCGCGCTCCAGGATTCGAATTACACGCCCTTCGCGCCGTCCTTTGATGCGGCTGTAAGGTTCATCGCGCGATATGCGCGCAACCACACGGTCGCCATGCATCGCCGTTCCAATGTTTTCCGCCGCGATGAAAGTATCCGGCTCTCCGGGTGTTTCCGGTGTGAGAAATCCGTAGCCCGCCTGATGAATGGACAATTTGCCGGCTACGAGGTCGGCCTCAGCTGGAAGAACATACCGGTTCTTGCGGATGCGCGCGATTTGGCCTCCGCGCTCGAGCTCACGCAGGGTTTTCCGCAGTGCAACTCCTTCGCTGGGAGTCAGGCCAAGTTTGCGGGCGATCTCTATCTTGTCGAGCGGCCGGTAATCTTTTCGCGCCAGGAGCGCCAGAACTTGTTCTCGAATCTTACGTCCGTTTATAGCCATCTGGTCGAAACAATAGGGTCAAGTTTATCGACTTAACGCGATTTCAACCGGAGGTCTAACCATGCAAAAGGGGATTATTGCCGGTGCATCGGCGATTCTACTCGCCGCGATCGCTTCGTTTGCTGCAGGAGGAGCTAAAATGAAAATCACAAGTTCTGCTTTCCAGCAAGGTGGCAACATTCCATCAAAATTCTCATGTGACGGCGCCAATACCAGTCCGCCTTTGCAGATTTCGGATGTGCCTCCTGAAACGAAAAGCGTCGTCTTGATCGTCGATGATCCCGACGCGCCGAGCGGACTGTTTACACATTGGGCGGTTTGGAACATTTCGCCGCAGACGAGCACGATTGCAGAAGGAAACGCGCCAAAAGAGGTACACGGCACCAATGATTTCGGCAAATCCGGCTACGGCGGACCGTGTCCACCCTCGGGTACGCATCGTTATTACTTCAGGATTTTCGCGCTGGATCGGGAGTTGGATTTACCTTCCGGCGCGAAGCGGAGCCAGCTGGACGCGGCGATGAAAGGTCATGTGATTGCACAGGGCGAATTGATGGGTCGCTACGCAAGGAAGAAATGACGAAGGAAGCTCTAATGGTCAAATAACGGGACAATCCTTGGTTGTGCCTGCTCGTCATTCGGATTTCGTCATTCCTTCGTCATTAGTCATTCTCGCCGCCCTGTCTTTTCAATCTCGCTGTTCGTTTCGCTCACAGTTCGAATAATCGCGCATTTGAATTAGTCTCAATCTTGATGCGCGAGAGGATCTGGAAAATCGGGGAGCGCGTTTTCAACGTTTCCCGGCAGGGCTTGATCATGGGCGTCTTGAATGTCACTCCAGATTCATTTTCCGACGGCGGGAACTTTTTTGCGCGGGAGAAAGCGATAGAGCGGGGCCTGGCCATGGCGGCAGAAGGCGCGCACATCATTGATGTCGGCGGCGAATCGACCCGACCAGGCGCCGAACCCGTCGCCGCAGAGGAAGAACTACGTCGCGTGATTCCGGTGATCGAAAAGTTACGAGCAAGGATCGACGTTCCGATTTCGATCGACACCTCGAAATCTGACGTCGCGCGCGCGGCGATTCAGGCAGGCGCCTCAATTGTGAACGACATTACCGGCGGACGAGGGGACGAAGGAATGCTGCCGCTAGTTGCGGAAACAAACTCGGCGTTCATCATCATGCATATGCAAGGAACTCCGCGGACCATGCAAAACCAGCCGCGATATGCCAATGTTGTTTTGGAAATTGCTGATTTTTTTCGACAACAATATGCGCGCGCCATAGTTTATAATATTGATCCCATGGCGATTGCGTTTGATCCGGGCATTGGTTTCGGGAAAACGCTCGACCACAACCTTGAGTTGCTCGCGCACCTTGAACAGCTTCGCGTGCATGATCGCCCAGTTGTGGTTGGCGTTTCCCGCAAATCGTTTCTGGCGAAGCTGATTGATTCGCCGGATGTCGGAGACCGGCTCGCGCCAGCAATCGCGCTAACTTCGCTATTGAGAGCTCGCGGCGCGGACGTGTTCCGCGTCCACGAGGTGAGAGAAAACGTGAGCGCCTTGCGCGTCTCGGAGGCAATCCTTCGGAGGGCAGGATGATTCATCAACTCATCGATCTCTGGTTCAGGGGCTGGCGCAGTCTCATTGAAATCCTTTTACTCAGCGTGGCGATCTATTATGGCTACCTCTATTTTCGCGGAACGCGGGGCGCGAAAGTACTGACCGGGCTGGCGATTGTCTTTTTGACGCTGACGTTAATTTCGACGCTCCTGAATCTGGTTGTGATCGGTTGGATCGTGCGAAGCTTCTCGGTCTTCCTCGCCGTCGCGTTGGTCGTCATTTTTCAGCCGGAGCTGCGGCGTGGCCTCGCTGCGCTCGGTGGCCACCCGATTTTCTCACTGACCAGCGAGAAACGAGAAACCGTCCATGATCTGGCGGAGGCGGTGACGCAACTGGCAAACAAACAATTCGGCGCGCTCATCGCGATCGAGCGGGACACATCGATTCGGGTTTACGAAGAGACGGGCGTAGTAATTGACGGCGAGTTTTCTGTCGAGCTGATCCTGACCATCTTTCATCCAAAGGCGGCGTTGCATGATGGCGGAGTGATCCTTCGCAACGGACGGATTGCAGCTGCAGCATGCATTTTTCCTGTGAGTCAGCGGGAAACGCTAGACCGCAGCCTGGGATTGCGTCACCGCGCGGGGCTCGGCATTACCGAGGAATCGGACGCCGTGGCTGTCGTCGTATCCGAAGAGACCGGCAGTATTTCCATTTGCCACCGGCGGCGAATCGAGCGCAATTTTACGCCCGAGACGTTCCGTCAGCGGATCGCGGAAATTTTGTTGCACAGCAAATATGAAGAGCCTGATTCTGAACAACTGGCGCGCGAAGTTGATCTGTCTTCTGCTCGCGACCATGCTTTGGTACCTGATCAAAAAGAACGTAGCGACGACGCCGTCGTCGTTTGAACGGCCATCACAGGCGCCAGTGACCGCAACGCACTAACGGCGCGATCTAGCGTAAAAAACGAGACAGATTCTCGTCTTCCCAGCGTCGCGCCCGCCGGTAGTGTGGAAACTCGCGCTCTCGCCGGTTGAATTCGTCGGTATGAACTCGCCGACGGTTCGCGGACAGCTTTTGATCCGGCACGACCGAATGCAGCATCTCGTGATAAAGCACGTAACGAAAAAACCAGAGCGGCACGAACGGCTGATCCAGCGCCGGATTGATTCGAATTACCCGATCTTCCTCCTGGATTGTGCCAAAAATGAAGTGTTCTCTGGGGCGGTGTTTTCGTCGCCGTCCCCACGTGACGTTGTACCTCTGAAGACGTCCACGGAAATACCGTCCGTTCAAGTCATTAAAGATAGCGCGCAGATCGAAATGCGTTCCCTCGTGGCGCAAATTCAATTGGCGCTGCATCGGTAGCTTTGGATGCGCAAGCTTCCGTTTGGTGTTTTTCTTCTTCTTAGCCATGCGGGAATCCTTCAAAACGAGCAAGTGCAGGAACACTTTACTGGTCTCCAAATCTTGTGACAAGCAAACGGCCATAATTGTGCAAAGATTGTTGTAAGCTACTTGCCTACAGATGATTAACTGCTACCGAGAAGCGGCATGCATTCAATGTCAGCGCGGAATCCAAAGTAAGTGCTGACAAATCAGAAGCTTCCTTCAAATGGGATTGACTGTCTGGCGGGAATTCTTTGGAAGTTGGGACGTTGGGCGTTTTGCCAGGATCGCAACTTGCGTATAATTGTCCTGATCCCGGGGGAAGGGACCGGAAAATTAAACGGATCACACGGTATGACGCCTTTTCTGCGAAAGTTGCTCGGTCAAAACTGGCTTTTGCTGGTGACGATGCTCGCGCTCGCCATTTTTGGTGTCGTAGCCATCTACAGCGCGACTTCCACGCGCACCGACGCGTACGCAGCGGATTTCTGGCGAAAGCAGGCGAATTGGGTGGGTGTCGGTGTGTTCGCGTTTATGGTGACAAGTTTGATCCATTACCGCTGGATCCGCTGGGGCGCGTTGCCGATGTATCTGGCCGGCATCGTCTTTCTGATCCTGACGAAGTTTATCGGCACCAAAGTTTATGGGGCGCGTAGCTGGCTACATTTGGGGCCGATCAATTTTCAACCCGCGCAGCTTGCAGTCGTGGCGGGGATTATGGTTCTGGCGATATTCTTAACTCAATTCCGCGAGATGCATCCGATGCTGCGGTTGCTACTCTCCGGAGCGATTGCGGGAGCACCCTGCCTGCTCATCCTTATGCAGCCCGATCTAGGCGAGGTTATCATTTGGGTTCCGGTTCTCTTAGCGTTGTGGTTCGTTGGGGGACTGCCGCTGCGCTATTTGATTTGCATCATTCTCATCGGAATCGCTTTTGTCCCGATTGCGATTCATTTCGGGCTTAAGCCATATCAGCAACAGCGGATCACGGCGTTTACCCATCCAGACATCGACAAACAGGGTTCTGCATGGGCAATCAATCAATCGCTCATTGCTATCGGTTCAGGCGGTTGGTCGGGCAAGGGGTTCAAAGCGCCAAACACGCAGATCGAACTTGGCTTCCTTCCCGCTACTGCTGTGCACAACGACTACATTTTCTCCGCCATCGGGGAGCAATGGGGATTTGTAGGCGGAATACTTCTCATCGGTGGGTTCGCCTTGCTCCTGTTGACGTGTCTCTTTGTCGCGTTCCTTGCCGGCGATCAATTGGGTCTGCTTCTGGTCGTGGGGATTACCGCCCTCATCTTCACGCACATTTTTCAGAACATGGGAATGACGATCGCGATGCTCCCAATCACCGGTGTACCGCTGCCCTTGGTCAGTTATAGTGGTTCCTTCGTGTTAATGATCATGTTTGGCCTTGGACTCGTGAACAGCGTTTGGATTCACCGAAGAATCCCCGCTTGACCAAAACGGTAGGGCGCCACCGCATGGGCGCGCCGAAGCACTGGCGACCGACTCTAGACTGCGCGATTTACTTTGACTTGCGGTTGCATAAAATCGGCCGCGACACATGGAAGCCGATTACAAGGTCAAGTTGGACGTTTTCGAAGGGCCGCTCGACCTGCTCCTTTACCTGATCAAACAGGATGAGATCGACATCTACGATATTTTCCTTGAACGCATCACCGGCCAGTACCTGGAATATCTTCAAGCTTTCAAAGAACTGAATATCGAGTTAGCGGGCGAATTTGTAGTGATGGCGGCGAACCTGATTTATCTGAAAAGCCGCAGCCTTTTGCCCGTCGACCAGCAGCCTCCCGAGGAAGATGCCGGGGAGGATGATCCGCGCTGGGAATTAATCAGGCAACTGATCGAGTACAAAAAGTTCAAAGAAGCTGCAGCCGAATTGCATGTGCGCCAGCTGGAACAAGAGAAGGTTTTCGCGCGAGACGCTGGCTCGTCCTCAGCCGGCTTGGAACCGCTGCGCCTGGGCGAAGTCGGAATTTTTCAACTCATTAACGCTTTCCAAGCAGTGATCAAAAGGATCGAAGCGCGACAGGATGTGCAGGAAATCCTCGGCGAGCGGTTTAGCGTTTCGGAGAAGATCGATGCCATTTTGCAGCGCGTTGCGACTGGCACTCCGCTCCGTTTTTCTGATTTGTTTGGAGCTGTTGTGTCGCGTCTGGAAGTAGTGGTAACTTTCCTCGCGCTTCTGGAGCTTATTCGCCTCAAACAAGTTCGCGCCGTTCAGAAAAACATCTTTGAAGAGATTGAAATCGCGCCTGCCACAGCTTAAGCCGGAAGCAGCTGTAGCGTGCGCTGTCCTCAGCGCATCCGCTGTGGCGAGAATCACGTATTGCATTTTCCGCTGAGGACAGCGGACTCTACAGCATCATGCCGCGAATTTTAATCGCCGGGTGTGGTTACATTGGGCAAGCAGCGGCCGATCTGTTCCACGCTGCCGGCTGGGTGGTGGAAGGCTGGACTCGCTCGACGGAATCTGCAGCGAGCTTATCAGCAAAGCCGTATCCCGTACGCGAAGTCGATGTCTCACAAGCCGATCAGGTTGCTGAATATGGTCCGGCAGCTGCCGGATTCGACGAAGTGGTCCACTGTGCCAGTTCGAGCGGCGGCGACGCCGAAATGTATCGTAAAGTTTATCTCGATGGCGCGCGCAATCTGCTCGAAACATTTCGGCGATCAAAACTCCTCTTCACGAGCAGCACCAGCGTTTACGCGCAACGCGATGGCTCGTGGGTCACGGAAGAGAGCGATGCAAAACCAATGCGCGAGACGAGCCGAGTATTGCTTGAAACGGAAAGATTGGTGCTCGCCGACTCCGGCGTCGTCGCGCGGCTAGCTGGAATTTATGGACCGGGACGGTCTGCGCTGTTGAAAAAATTTCTAAACAATGCGGCGATGATTGATCCGGAAAATGATCGCTTCGTTAATCAAGTGCATCGAGATGATATCGCAGCGGCTCTTTTCTTATTAGTCACTCGAAAAGCAGAGGGCGCTCAGATTTATAACGTCGTGGACGATCAGCCGATTCTGCAAAGCGAATGCTACCGCTGGCTGGCGCAGAGGTTGAATCGACCACTGCCGCCGATCGGGAGATCAACGCAAAAACGCAAACGCGGGGACAGCAACAAACGCGTGAGCAATGCAAAGCTGCGTCGCTCGGGTTGGACGCCACAGTATCCAACATTTGCTGAGGCGATGGAAAAAAGCGTCCTGCCCAGTTTTGCAGACGTTATTCCAGACCTGTCGTGTTGAGCGAAGCGAAACATCTCTGGCTGTTCTGTTGCTGCGGACGTAAGAAAATAATCTGAGATTCTTCGCTTCGCTCAGAATGACAACCTGCGTGCTCCGTTAACTCACGTGCGCGGCGCCTGCGGTCGCCAGCTCAGCGGCGCGATAATCCTCGTGTCGTTCGCCGAAAAGCTGGCGGATAACCTCTTCCACTGGCACCTCCTGGACGTTGATGTCGCTAACGTCGCAAGCCTCGAGGAGTCGCCGGCAAGTTTCCGTCACTTTTGCGCGTGGAACTTTGAGCTGCACCGAAACCGGCGTTTGTTCGGTTATCTCACCGAAGCGAGAGAGATCCCTTGTCGCTTCTTTTTCAAAAGTAAGGCTCAGAATCTTATAGCCTGAAAAGCGATCGACGATCTCTGCCAGCGGTCCATCGAAAAAGATTTTGCCGTGATCGATCACAAGCACCCGATGACACAGCTCTTCGATATCCTGCATGTAATGGCTGGTTAGCAATGTGACGATGTGATGTTCCTCATTGTAGATGCGCAGAAACTCGCGCACCCGCTTTTGGCTCACCACATCCAGCCCGATTGTCGGCTCGTCGAGGAAAAGCACGCGCGGCTGATGAATGAGCGCAGCGATCAATTCCATTTTCATTCGCTCGCCCAAAGAGAGTTCACGCACCATCACATTCATTTTGTCTCGCACTTCCAAAAGCTCGGATAACCCATCGACTACCTTTTCAAAGCGGTCGCGGTCGATCCCGTAGATCGCGCGGTTGAGTTCAAGCGATTCCTGTGCGGGCAGGTCCCACCACAGCGCATTCTTTTGTCCCATCAGCAAGCTGAACTGGCGCTTCATTTCATTCCGCCTTTCCCACGGAACAAACCCGAGCACGCGTGCATCACCCGAAGTTGGGTTCAGCAGGCCGGAAAGCATTTTCAGCACAGTAGTTTTCCCGGCGCCGTTGGGACCGAGAAACCCGACAAACTCGCCTTCCTCAATTTGAAACGAGACCTGGTCCGCCGCTCGCGTCTCATCGTACCGCCGCCTTACTAATCCTTTGATCGAACCCCAGAGCCCGCGCTCTTTACGATAAGTGCGATAAACCTTGGTTAATTTGGAAGCTTCAATCGCTGGCATAAAGACTGAATCAAGCTACGTGGTGATCATGCCGTAGCAAAATATCCGGAGCAGCGAAGACGCGATCGTTTCCGGGGAGCACAGGCTGCCAGCCTGTAGTTGCCGGCAACCCTGCCGGCAACATTTTCGCACACATAATATCGCAGCGTTCCAAAATGACCGGGTCTCGGCAAAGCTGCCGAGACCTACAGGCTGGCAGCCTGTGCTCCCCGGAAAACTGCACCGCCTAGGGGGCGAATGGTTCTACAGCACGTCATCGAGACATGTCAGCAAATGTGAAACCGTTTCCTCGGTTTCGTCTCCCATGTTTGAGAGGCGAAAAGTTTTACCTCGAATCTTCCCGTAACCGGGATCAATCACTAAGTGATGTTTTTCCCGAAGTTTCCTTGCGAATTCGAGCACGTCGATGCCTTTATTGTTTTTCACGCAGGTGAGCGTCTTAGAACGAAATCCTTCCTCGGCGAAGAAATCGAACCCGGCGCGGCGCACCCAATCGTGGACCATTGCGTTCGTACGCGCGTGTCGAGCGAAACGCGCCTCAAGGCCTTCCTCGAAAATTTCGTCAAGCTTGGATTGCAACGCGTGGATGTGCGCAATGCTGGGCGTGCTCGGCGTCACCCAGTTAGCCTGATCTTTCTTGAACTCCAGGAAATCGAAATAAAATCCGCGGTTCGAGATCTTTTCAGCGCGTGCGAATGCTTTCTCCGAAACGGAGAACAACGAAAAACCCGGCGGCAAAGCCAGAGCTTTTTGCGCGCCGGTGAGCATCACGTCGATACCGAGTGCGTCCATCTCGATCTTCACGCCGGAGAAAGACGAAACCGTGTCGACGACGAGCGCAACGTCATTGTACTTGGCGAGAACGCTGCAGATTTCCTCGAGCGGATTCATCACGCCCGTCGAGGTTTCACTGTGGGTCAATGTGACCGTGTCGAATTTGCCTGTCGCCAATTGTCGATCGACTTCTTTCGGATCGATATGTTTTCCCCAATCGACCTGGAGCGGCTCGGCATTTTTCCCGCAACGCTTGGCAACATCCAACCATTTGTCCGAGAACGCGCCGCACATGCAGCAAAGCACGCCGCGATCGGCGAGATTGCGGATTGAAGCCTCCATGACGCCCCACGCCGAAGACGTCGAAAGGAACACTGGCTGGTTTGTTCCGAACAATCTCTGAAGCCCTGGATGAATCGCGCGATAAAGATTTTTAAAATCCTCGCCGCGATGCCCGATCATCGGACGCGAAAACGCGGCCCAGGTTTTTTCTGATACTTCAACAGGACCCGGAATGAAAAGCTTGTCGTGCGGAGTCATCAGAGAAACGTCCAACGTTTGTCGTGAGCGAGCAAGCTGCTGTAGCCGGGATCGGTGATCCCGGCCGCGCGTGAATCGCACATGATTAGCGCCAAAGGCGCTATGTCAGCTCCAGCCTGGCGGCAACGCCCCAGGAATTCAATCGGCGCGTATGGTCAAGCGCTGAAAGCGCGATTCAGCTCATGCGGCTCGGTTCTCAATGCGGGGCATAACGCCCATCGGAAAGTCGACAGCGAAAGCTTTCGGCGCAGCTCGCAGTATTTCTTGTATCAAATACCCCGAAGTGAATCGCGCTTTCAGCGCTGCTGTTTTCGGACCTCCATTAATCCTGGGGCGCTGCCCCAGGTTCGCCACGGCGAATGGAGCCGCAGGGATGCGAGCGACATAGATGGGCTAAGCCGAGAGGCCGAAATGAGCGGGAGCGAGTAAGTCAATCCGTCCTGTTGCGGACTGTGACATGAATGCCGCGCCTTTGGCGCTAAACACATAGCCTTAACCTGTAATCGAGCCCGGTCCGGGCCGGGATCACCGATCTCGGCTACAACGCCAGCGCGAAAGGGTTGCCTGGCGGATGGACGAGATGTATCTGGCAGCGCATGCAATTTAAGATTTTCGCGCTTAACTCCAGCGTGGGCATGAGCCTGGCGCTCGCTGTCTGTGCCGAAGCCCAAAATTATTTCGTTTATGTCAGCAACGAACGGTCTGGCGACGTGACCGTGATTGATGGGACGACGGATGCCGCCGTTGCGACCTTTCCGGTGGGCAAGCGGCCACGTGGGATTCATGCCGCACCGGACGGCCAGCGCATTCTTGTTGCATTGAGCGGATCGCGGCGAATGGCGCCCGGTGTAGATGAAAATCGCGCGCCTGCGGACAAGAGCGCTGATGGACTTGGCGTGATCGATCCGGTGGCGCGTAAATTGATCGATCGTTGGCATGTCGGGTCGGATCCCGAGCAATTCGCGATCAGCAAAGATGGACGATTTGCGACAATCGCGAATGAAGACGACGCCAGCACCTCGATTGTCGATCTCGGCTCGGGGCAGTCTCACGGCAAAATAAAAGTTTCGGAAGAGCCAGAAGGCGTCGGCGTAAACCCGGGGAACGGCGAAGTGTACGTCACCTGCGAAGAGAAAGGCGAGGGTGTTCGCGATCGATCCCGACCAGCACCGCGTCAAACGACGTTTCAGTTGTCGATCTGAAGTCGCGCAAAGAATTGCGCCGCATCAAAGTCGGCGACGGCCCATGGGGCATTGCGATTCTGAAAGCCGTGAATTAAAGGAAACTCTGAGGCCGCAGTGCTGAAACCGCTAGTAATTTACCCGGCGGCGTAAGGCCGCCGTCGTAAACTTGTTCTCGACGATTAGCGATGATATCCCCGCTGCAGTTGCAGCGGATGGTAACGAGTTTGTAAGACTCGCAGAAGACTATTGACGCGACAGCAAGAATTTTGCTTCACTGCGTGCAATCCCGATTCTCCACAAGGGCTACAGGGGGTAGAGGCGTTTCGGAGCAAGCTCAACCGAAACAAATCAAATGAAAATCTCTACAATAGTTCTATTGACATTTACGTTCTGTCTCGTCCCGCCAGCTATCGCCCAATCTCCGACCCCGCCTGGCTCACAGTCACAGGCCGGGCTTCCCAGCACCGGTGACCCAACCTGCGATGCCGGGCCGGGTCCCGGCGCGATGCATGAGTATGTGAGCTACGACGACGAAGCGCCGCTTTGCAGCGGGCCCACCGTTACCGTCCAGACGCTCACGAATCCGTTCCCGGAGCCTTGCTTGGTGTTCATTTATTTCGACGTCGATGACGACATACTTATCGATGGACAAGTGTATCAATCCCCGGGCACAGATTTTAGCTTTCGTGACGGGATATGTCCGGATGCGAACGGTGAGCACAACGACCAATACTGCCGAGCGATGGATGTCGGTGAGCAGATCACGCTTGGGGTTAGGAATAACTTTCGAGGCTATATTTTCCTCCACGCGGACGTATACTTCGACAACTCCACTACTGGTCAGCAATCCGACGCAAACACGAAACCAAACGATCTGAAACGAGGCGGAAACGAGGAAGATTGCCTTGGAATGGCGCGATACAGCGCGCATGCTTTGCTGGCCAGTTTAAATATTGAAGACACTCCGCTTCGCTATTCACCACCTCGCGGGCCGGCGATCAATTTCACGGTAACTTACAACCAGCGCGATGCGCAGCAGCCGCAGGCATTTACGTATTCGAATCTTGGGCCCAAATGGACTTTCAATTGGCTTTCCTACGTAACGGACAACCCGAACGATCCTTCGGAAAACGCCGCCGTTTATGTTCCTGGCGGTGGAGAAGAAAGGTATTTCGGCTTTGATCCTGCTTCCCAGAGCTATCTGCCAGACCCGCAGAGCCACGCTGTCTTAGTGCGGACCTCTCCTGCGGCGTATGAAAAGCGCTTTCCCGATGGCTCCAAGCAGGTTTTTGGTCTCAGCGATGGCGGAAGCGCCCACCCACGCAAGATTTTCATGACGGAAGTTGTTGATCCTGCGGGCAACGCTGCCGCGGTTGGCTACGACGCTAGTTTTCGCGTAATTACAATTACGGATGCTCTCGGTCAGGTGACCACGATTTCCTATGACTTGCCTGATGACCCATTGAAGATCACACAGGTGACCGAACCGTTTCCCACCGGGCGCTCCGCAACTTTCAGTTACACGAACGGCCAATTAACGACAATCACCGACGAGATCGGAATTCAGTCACAATTCCATTACGCCGTTGGAAGCGATTTCATCGATTCGCTGACGACTCCCTACGGAACAACGATCTTTGCGAGTGGGCAATCGGGAACAGACAAATGGATTGAGATGACCGATCCGGTCGGTGGCAAAGAGCGCATCGAGTATCGTGATGATGCGCCAGGGATTACCGCCAGCGAAGTGGTCGCGCCGGCGGGTATGACAAACTCGGGCCTTGACGTGGCCAACAGTTTTTATTGGGACAAGAAGGCGATCGAAATGTATCCGCCAGTCAATGGCGTTTACGATTACACCAAGGCAAGAATTATCCATTGGACGTATAACTCTGACGGTTCAATTTCAGGAGTACCAGCGAGCGAGAAGGCGCCATTAGAGAGCCGCGTTTGGTACGCCTACGCTGGCCAGTCGGACACGAATCATGCTGGGCCGAGCGCCAATCCAAGTCAAATTGCGCATATCCTTGGCGACGGCAGTACTCAATCCTCGCTATACGAATACAACAGCATCGGCAAAGTGACGACGGCCACTGATCCGCTCGGTCGCGCGAGTAGTTATGTGTATGACGCGAACGATGTCGACCTTCGGGAAATACGTCAGACAACAGGTGGCGCGAATGAACTCATTCGCCAGTTTTCGTACAATTCGCAGCACGAGCCGCTGATCGACACCGACGCCGCCGGCCAGCAAACTACCTATACCTACAACGCTTACGGTCAGATTCTGACCCGCACAAACGCGAAAAACGAGACCACTACCTTTGCCTACGGCGGCAGTGTTCCGAACGGATATCTGGCTTCCATCACCAGCCCGCCGTTCAACAACGTCTCGGCAGTCACGAGTTTGACTTACGAGAGCGCGAATCGGGTCCGAACGATGACCGACTCCGACGGCTATACCATCACCACCGATTACGATGATCTCGATCGGCCAATTCAGGTCACTTACCCGGATGGGACAAATAGACAGTTCCAGTATTCACAGGACTTCGGCCAGGGGCTTACAACAATCCTCGACCTGACCAAGAGCAAAGACCGCCGTGGCTTATGGACGACGCTCCATTACAATGCGAATCGGCAAATGGATTCAATCACCGATCCGCAGAACCGGACAACGCAGTTTAGCTGGTGCAGTTGCGGATCTTTGTCCAGCATTACGGATCCGAAGAACCAGACGACGACATTCAATCGGGACCTGCAAGGCCGGGTCTACCAGAAAATCTTCGCCGATAACACAGCGATAAGCTACCTCTACGATGGGCAAACAGCTGCGAGCACCGTCGGTGCCAGCAGTCGGCTGAAATCTTCGACTGACGCCAAGAACCAAAGAACGAATTACTTCTATTTCGTCGATGATACCATTCAACAAATTACTTATACCGACACCAATGGCCAGCCACTGAATCCGCCAACACCATCCGTCAGCTTCACCTACGATGCCAATTACAATCGGGTGCGAACGATGATCGATGGATCTGGAAGGACGACATACACCTACAATCCAATCACTGCTCCGCCGGCATTAGGCGCAGGCCAGTTGGCGAGCATCGACGGTCCGCTGGCAAATGACACGGTCACCTTCAGTTACGATCAACTCGGTCGCGTGACCAATCGCTCGATCAATGGAAACGCAAATCCCACAACGTGGACATTCGATAGCCTTGGCCGCGTGAGCTCGATCGCTAACAAATTGGGCACTTTTAGTTACACTTACGTCGAGGTTACCGACCGCGTCAGTAGCCTGACCTACCCAAACGGGAATTCAGCTATGTATTCGTACTTCCCAAACGTACAAGACAGGCGCCTCCAGCAAATCAGGAACCGGACTAACTCGAACGCATTGATCTCGCAGTTTGATTACACGTACGATACAGAAGGCCAGATCCTGACCTGGGCTAAGAACTATCCGGGTTTATCGCCTGCGCCACAACGATTCGACTTAGGCTATGATAATGCTAATCAACTGCTCACCGCACCTCTAAAGAATGCATCGAACAACGCGTTGATCAGGCAGTACACTTACGGTTACGATCTCGCCTCGAATCGTACGTCCGAGTTGGTTGGCACCACGACAACGACATCGAGCCCGAACAATGTGAATGAGATCGTTTCGCAGAGCGGAGGAACTAATCGTACCTTGACCTATGATGCCAACGGAAATCTCACCAATGACGGCTCAACTCGGAGGTTCGAATGGGATGGAGTAAATCGGTTGGTCGCGATCAACTACACAGGCACCAGGAACCGCAGCGAATTCAGCTACGACGGCCTAAACCGTTGTGTGACGATTGTTGAGAAAAGTGGTAACCATACAAGCTCGACCCGAAAGTTCGTATGGTTGGAAAACGAGCGATGTGAATTTCGCGACGCGAACGATTCGGTCGCTGTGTTTGCCTATCCACAAGGACAATTTAGCGGAAACAGAGCTTATTATTACACTCGCGATCACCTCGGCTCCATTCGCGAGATGCTCAAGAGCAATGGCACCGTTGTTGCCCGTTACGACTACGATCCGTACGGACGGCGAACAAAGGTCAGCGGCAATGTCGATGCAGATTTCGGCTTCACCGGTCACTATTACGATCAGCCGAGCGAACTGAATTTGGCGTTGTATCGCGCCTATGATGCAGATCTGGGCCGATGGCTCAGCCACGATCCAATTGGAGAGCGGGGAGGAATCAATCTGTACGGATATGCAGAGAATTCGCCGGTTATATATGTGGATCCGAACGGGGAGTTTTTTTGGGCGGTTGCTGCTCTTGCCGCGGCGATCTACTTCTCTTTGGATCGGTACGCGATTGCGCCAACACCGGATAATCCCTGCCCCAAAGAGTACAGGGGCGCTGCCCCTAACGCTGTCCCGCTTCTTCTCGGAGTTGGCAGCGCTGCAGGCGCCGGCTTCGACCTTCTCGAAGGAGGAATTGGTTCTGCCGCAGAAGGTCTGTCGCCTGAAATAGCTGCAACTTTTCCCGGTGGCGAATATACCTCGACGGTACTGCAAGAGTCAATGACCGCCTACAGATATTCGGGAGGTGTGTCTGAGGCGACGGGCCGATTTTTAACAACTACTGATACTGTTAATCAAATCTCGTCGCCAGCAGCAGCCAGTATTGCGCTCAGGCTTCCGGTCGGAGCAACAGCTGAGACGCTGAATACATTTACCATTCCGGCTGGCACCCGAATCTTTACTGGTGGGGTCGCTGGTGGAGCAGACACGGCCACCCAGATTTTCATCGAAAATCCAGGTGTCCTAATTCCTCACTGAACATGAATCAAACGGAGTTTATTAAGCAACTCAGAGCGACTGCTGATGAATTGAAGCCGCTAACGGAAGCTGCCTCTCCCGGTGCGGCGACTTGGAATGGGACCGAATACGTCAAAGGAAGGGGAAAGAAACCTAATCCCTATGCTCTTGCGTGGTGGTCAACTCTTATTGCTGTCGCCGAACTGATCGACGCCCAAGAAGCGCCGCTCAGCGTTAAACAAATTGCTTACCTGGATCGCCTTCTATTCGGGGGCATGGGCAGTCTGAATGATCTATATTTTGATCCGGGGTCAATCGGTGCTGTCGCAGACCTGGTTAACAAACGCCTCGATGAAAATCGGCGTGCTTTGTTTGCAAGCTTTAAGAATTGAAAAGGGCAAAATGACAAAATGTGTGACGAAGAACACTCGAACTCGACAACCTGTCGTTCTAGTTGCTCTAGCTATTTTATCGACTGGGGGAGTAATAGTGCACGGCCACGGTGTATGTCGAGTAACTATATCTGTGGGGTTGTTCGCAGCCAATTCACCATCGAATAGTTCTGGCACCGCGTCGACTAAGCACGGGTACGAAGCCCTCATGCCTGTACCTGTTCTGGCGCCGGATGTGCCGGAAATTGGTTTAGCTGCGTTCAAAGGTGACATTGTCACTCTGCGTCGTCTTATTTCTTCAGGCGCAAACATGTGCTAATCCCAATCTGACAGAGGTCTCGGGACTTACCGCTAGCGCGTAGGCGAAAAAGAATAAACACCTGGATATTGCATCGTTGCTAGATCGGAATCGATGACGAGTTCGCGGATCATGATTGGACGGGCAATCGCATGAGTACGGATCAGCGCAGTACAGGACGCTCGCGCTAAATGGTTGGCAAGCTTGGGGACAAATTGTTGGATCGGTCGCTCCTTGGTTTACTTACCCACCCGCGTAATTTGGATATCGCTCGCGCAATTCGTGAGGAATTGCGCAACTTCCTCCTCTGCCATTTCCGCTGGATGACGTTTATTGTGATAAATAATGAAGCGCTTGATCCAATCGACGTAAGCTTGCTCCGTACGAATGCTGTAATGTCTGCGTCGAATAACATTGCGCACTTGGTCGAGCAATTTAGGTTTGTGTCCAACTGAGGCGACATCTAGTATTGGGCGCATGCAAGCGATTCTGTTCCCTCTGTCACCAAACTCAAGCCGAATTAGACCCAAAAATCGGGTATTTCTCTTGAAAGATCCAAAAGTTGGGCCGAATTCTCGTTAGATGCTAACGCGCCCTTACATCCTGGCGATTATTGCAGTCGTCGCAGCAGCGCCGTGTTTAGCAGCCCAGTCAGCAGATCGTGACGGCTCGACGAGAGCGAAAGCCATTCCTTTAAAGGAGCGTGGTATGAAAGCAGTCGCAGAGGAGATGGCCTGGATGCTGAAGTTGTATAACTACAGTCCTGTCCTCGCGACGCACGATGCTGTCGCTGATGCCAGTAGCAAAGTCAAAGCAGGCAAAAAGTCAGTGCGCACTCCGGCGCCCTGGGGGCACAGTAGTCTAGATCGTAACGGACATCTGATTAGTTACTGGTGGTTTGTGACGCCGCGCGGCAAGAAAGAAATTTATTTCGACACCGGGATATCCAGCGATACTCCAGGAGAAGTGGCGGAGCAGGAGTCAGCTCGCGCCCAGTACATGCGACGGATGGCGTCGTCAGTGAAGCTACAATGAGAGATCTAACCAATCGATGAAGCCAACGGCCCCATTTCGAAATAAGTTCAGCATGTTTGCCACGACACCCTGCCGTGGCTTATCTCTTTCTCGTTAGGCCCATGGAGACGCACTCATGAAGATCGGCGCAATATTCATCCTACTCTGCTCGCTCGCGTATGCCGCGGATGAGAAAACGAGCGCTATCCCTGAGTCCGTCAACACAGTAATGGACGGCGACCTGCCCAACGGAAGAGGCCACATCCATGCCGAGACATTCTATCGCGGGAACACGCGAATCATGCAATTCCACCAGAAAACAGTCGCTGGGCAGACTAAGACCGGGCGCATCTTCATTCTCGGAGACGTAACAGTCTACGAAACTGAGGACGACGGCGACGGAAGGCTCAGGTCGGTCATCTTGTGTAACGACAAGACCAAACAGGTAGAAGGCTTCATTGTAAAGCGGGATGGCACTGCGGTGCCATTTGATGCAAAGACAGTGCCATTTGATGCAAAGGCACTCGCCGCAACAAAGGAGCAAATCGACGCAGTGGCCAATTTTTGGAGCGAGACTCTTGGGAAGGGCGCTTCTGTCCTTGAAGCCGCTAAGGCGTTACAAGAAAAGGTTAGGGACCCTCGCGAAAAGAAGAAAGCGCAAGACGAGAGATGAAGCCACCCGTCGGGCCTAACCATTCGATGAAGCCAACCCAGCACTTTGTTGTGAGCTTTGGATCAATGCACAGCCGAATTCTCAAAGTGCCGGGTGGCTTATCTCTTTCTCGTTAGACGGCAGCAACCTTTCATCACACCATGAGCGCAACAAGGAGTACGATTATGCTGGCAATGCTCGTCATCGCTTTGGGAATCGCGTGGCTCCTCAATACCCTCGGTGTCATTCCCGGGGTTAATTGGCTCTGGACTGGAGGACTTGGCGTCATCGGCATTTTGGTCCTGCTCGCCAACGGCGTCAACAAGTTCACCTTTGTCATCGGTCTGTTTCTGTTGGCCAGTTCAGTCTTTTCGGTTCTCCGGCAGACAGGTAGATTGGCCGAGGACATTGAGATGCCGGTTCTTTTCATCATTTTCGGGGTGCTATTGTTACTCTCTTTGCTATTACCGCTGGCTACGCCAGAGTTTTTGCGTGAAGAGCAGCGGGACGAGAAGAAGTGAGTCGAGTATGCCCACGCACGCTGCCGCCCAACCAAACGATGCAGCCAACCGCTGGACGGCCTGCGGTCTCGCTCTATTTTATGAAAACACGTTCACTGCAAGCCGCGCTCTCGCTCGCCAGCGGTGACTGATCTTGTGTCTCGTTAGGCGATAATGTCCCGCCGAATGACGATCGCCCTTAAGCAGCTATCGGAGTGCCCAGAGCATCTCGAGACCGTTGGGCGCTGGATCTACGAAGAGTGGTGGAGCAAGCGATGCGACTCGCCCGAGGTTGTTCTCAACTGGCTCCGGAGCCACGCGAAACTGGATACTGTGCCGTATAGCGTGATCGCTCTGGCCGAGGGCGAACCAGTTGGAAGTTGCTGCGTCATCGAAAACGACTGCATTCATCGCCCCCAATATGCGCCCTGGATCGCTGCAGTTTACGTCAGGCCGGACTTTCGCCGCCGAGGGATTGCCTCGATGATCCTCCATGAAGCCGCTTCGATCGCTGGACGAGCACGCATCAAAGGCCTTTTCATCGACTGCCTCGCTGTGACCGCCTCAGTTTATGAAAAGAATGGATGGGCGATATATGAGCGCGCGGTCGGCGACAAAGAATCCGTCGTCATGCTTCGGAAAATTGAATTCGCCTAACCAATCGCTCCAGCCAACCGCTAGCCGTCGCGATGCGCACGTTTGATTTATGAAAGAACTCTGTGAGTTTGCTACACTCGCTGCCGCCAGCGGTGGCTCAGCTCCTTCTCGTTAGGCGCATGGCAAGCACAATCGAGGGCGAGTGTTTATGCGGAGGCGTCCGCTATCGTCTACACGTTAGGCCAAAGCAGGGGAGTGACTGCCATTGCGAAGATTGCCGGCGGGGCTAGTGCTGCTCCGTATGTGACTTGGTGTAGCGTTCCCAGCAAGGCGATAGAGGTTCTGAGCGGTGAATTGCGTAAAGTCTCATATGCAGACCGATTACGCTCGTTCGCCTCTTGTTGTGGCACGCCTCTGTTTATCCAGGACGAAGTCAGTTCTGAATGGATTGACGTGACAGTAGCGTCGCTCGATGATCCTAAGACCTTTCACCCGGAGGCCGCGATATGGACAGAAGACAAACTCCCGTGGGTAAAGCTCGATCCGAGTCGACGTGCTTTTCGCCGGAGCAGAGATGAAAACGCCTAACCAGGCGCTGCAGTCAACGGCTCAGACGGCGTCGTTCTCTTGGATGTCCAGCGTAGCTAGTGTGCTTCCAGGAGCTGCCACTTGCGTTCCCCTGAGCCGTGGCTGAGCTTGCGTCTCGTTAGATCTCACATGCGTTGTTTTTCGCTAGTCGCCACGGCCGCCCTGCTACTGTGTGGTTGTGACGCGGTGACCGACAGATACGCGACGCTGGATGATGCCCGCCGAGATCGGCTTTTCGAGCGCGGCTGGCTTCCTGATGTCCTCCCGCCATCCGCGCGTGATATCCGAGTCTCTAGCGATCTGGACGTGAACACCTCTGAAGGTGAATTTTTCTTCGATCCCGCAGACTTTGCTGATTTCGCCGCTCGACTACAGGCAACGGGAAATGATACTTTCCAGTATTCGTCCGCTAAATACACGTGGAAGTTCTCATGCGATTCTCGCCGCGGGTTTTGCCGATACTCCCTTCGATGAGCCCAAGATCTAACCTGTCAGTGGAGCTAACCGCCACCCGCCGCCCGATCACACTTTCGCTGACTAAAACACTTTCACTTCGAGCACACTCGCCCTGGTGGCGGTAGCTCACTTCTGTCTCGTTAGATGATAGCGTCGCTCCCACCACAGATCGCCGAAGCAGTTCTAGCTCATTTTCTGCGGTATTTCTTGCTGTGCTCTGCCATGGCGTTCTTTAATGGTGGATTGCTTTTTGTCATTCTCCGTCGCCGCGCCTTATGGCTGCGTTATACTGCGGCAGAAGCGGCGTTCTGGCACAGGCTCCGATTTCCGCCTCGACGGTTCATGGACGCTTGTCGCAGATTCGAGGAAGGTCGCGTTTTGATGTACGTTCTCTGGGTTTTAGTAGCCGGGTTTTGCGCGTTGATGGTACTCAACGCCACTTTATACTTTTATTGGCAGCACAGATTCCATAGCATGTAATCATCTAACCAATTGCTGGAGCCAACCGCTGGCCGTCGTGATGTCCACATTTGATTTTATGAAACAGTTCCCCATGTTTGCTACGCTCGCCGCCGCCGGCGGTGGCTCAGCTCCGTCTCGTTAGACCTCATGCGCCGCTTAGCTATCATCATTCTGCTGATCTGCTGCACCTCAGCATTTGCGCAGAAATGGACGCGTGAGAAAGGCGCTCCACCACAGCCCGCGACAGAAGCATATTTCGGCCGCGTCGGGACGATCATCTTGAAGACGCTTGCTCCCGAGTTGGCGAAGCATCGAGAGCGGCTTAGCGGAGCACTCAGAGTTTCGCTGTTCATTAACCGTCAGGGTCATATTCAGAGTCCAAAAATCGTCTCCACCACCTCGAACCGCTGGGTTCAGGACACGGCGCTCCGTGTAGTTCGCACGGTGAATCTACCGCAGATGCCAAAGGAAGTCATTGCAGAGCAGGTCCACGAGCCGGTGCACTTTGAAGTCCAATGGACTTTCAAGTGACACGATTGAGGTCCAACCAGCCGATGAAGCCAACGATGAAGCCAACCCAGCACTTTGTTGTGAGCTTT
>QHNR01000047.1 GCA_003218475.1 Verrucomicrobiota bacterium
AGTAAGCTCTGACCCTCTCTCTGATGCGGCTTCGTCCGCGCTGACCTCGTTTGGGAGCCCACTCGCAAGCGCAAACGCAAGCGTGGCGATCGTTAAAATGAACCGGGGTTGGATATGCATCGTCCCTTTGTACCCAGGATTCATGCCAAGTCTACCGAAACCCAAGGGAATGCCGCCAAAGTCGTTTTTGTGGACTTAAAATGGCTGGCAACACAGGCCGAAACCCACCTTGTCCCGCAAATAAGAGGCTTCCGCGTTCCTGTGAATTCACGATAACAAGAATGCACATTTACGAAGCCGACTGTGCAGCGTTCTACAGCCGCTCACATGATGCCCTGATTCGCGTTTACGATGAAGCGGGGCAACGTGATCGAAATGCACGAGCACGCGGGCGATCTCAAAGAGTGGTGAGCGTTACCCGCGTGAAACAAAAAGCCGCCACGCTTGGCGAGGCGTGACGGCTGATTGTGAAATGCTGCTGCTTTATTGGAACGGGGCGCAGCTCTAGGGATTGTTGACCACTTGCGGCGCAAGTTTGCTCATCTCAACCTGGGCGCTCACCTTCTGAAGGCCCGATGTCAGGGCTTCGATTTGCTTGTGCTGCCCCGCGAGTTTGGACTCAAAGCTCTTCTGCTGCTGCGCAACCGTCGCTTCCAATTCTTGCACCTTATGATGCTCTTTGATGAACTCGTTGAGCAACATCGCGTTGATCTGCTCGTAGCGGACGGTGTAGGGTTTTCCGTCTTTGTCCGGCAATATCAAGGCAGGGTTCACTTTTTCAACTTCTTCAGCAATCAAACCCCATTGCTGCGTGTTGGTCTTCTCGTTCTTATAGCGGAAGGTCACTGGTTTAAGCGAAAAGATCGCTTCGCTGGTCTTGTCCATCGGCTTGATTTCGTCCTTGAAGCGTCGCGAGGAAGGAGTCGTGGTGAGCTGGCCGGATCCAGTGATGAAAAGTGCACCGCCGGGCGTGACGTTCCCAGCGATGCCACCGATAAAACACCGCCCCACTATCCCATTAAAGGTGTCGGCGATGCGAATCGTGAAGCTTTCATCAGTAGGACCGTCCACGGTTGCGCCGACATAGGTGTTAAAGTCACCTATTAGTATGTTACCACCGGCGAGGTCACCCACCACCGTGTTCTGAAAGCCGCTTACGTTGTTACTGAGTGAATCGTCACCGATCGCTATGTTTCCGAAACCGGTATCGTTGTGAAATAGCGCATTAACACCCATGGCCTCGTTGAAACTACCAATAGTATTACTAACGAGCGCGGAATCGCCGACGGCGTTGTTTGAAGCGCCATCAGTATTACTCAAGAGCGCCCCGATGCCAACTGCCGTGTTACGGCTCCCAAGGCCGTTTGTGGTTGAGTCATTAAATAAGAGCGCGGAATCGCCGACGGCGGTGTTTCTTTCGCCGGTACTGTTCTGAGCGAGCGCCACCGCACCAAGGGCCGTGTTTCCGCCGCCGGTGGTATTGGCAAATAGCGCTTCAAAACCAACAGCGGTGAGCGCATTCGCCTGGTTGTGGGTGAGCGCGCCGGCACCCACGGCGGTGCTTTCCAAGCCATCAATGTTAGCGGCGAGCGCCCCAGCGCCAACTGCCGTGTTGAAGATCCCGTTACCGTTTCCACTCAAGTCATTACTCAAGAGCGCCCCATCACCAACGGCAGTGTTATCGTGGCCGTGAATATTTGCAAAAAGCGCCGAATCGCCGAAAGCGTTGTTGCCGCTTCCGTCAATGTTGTTAAAGAGCGCAAAAGCACCAAAAGCGTTGTTGCCGTTGGCAAGTCCGGCTCCGCCCGAGTCATTATTATAGAGCGCAAAGCGGCCGACAGCATTGTTGTCGCTGGCGACGGTGTTGAAGACGAGCGCATTAGTTCCAACGGCCGTGTTGCCACTGCCGCTGAGGTTGAGGATCATCGCTGCAGTGCCAACTGCGGTATTTTGGCCCGACCCGATACCGCTGTCGAGGGCCAGCGTTCCAGCACCAACACTGGTGTTGAAGCTGGCGTCACCGGCTAAAAAGTTGGAATACCAACCAACTGCTGTGTTTCCTATGCCGCCGAAGAGTTGATGAAGGGCGTTGCACCCTTCCGCTGTCGTGAACGCGGGATAGCACCCGTCCGGGTTCCCGGGTATCTCCGGGGGTAATTGCGCTTGCATTGTTGGCAAAAGCCCAAAGCAGGCAAGCATGGACAGGATAGTTGTGAATATTGTGAAGCAGCTGCGAGTTTTCATTAGCTTAATTTTCCTTTCATTGTTTTGGCCTTCTCTGATCTCCCTTGGCCCGCCGTAGCCGTCCCGAAGGCGGCTCCCTGGAGAACTCATTTCCGGCCGTTCGTGGTATATGTTGGTTTTGCCTGCTCGCCCCTCGCAAAAACCGGCCCAAAGGCCGTTTTGCCAGAAATGCAGATGCCGTGTCAACAAAAAACGTTAAAAGAAGAGAACGTCCTCAAAGCTGTAATTCTGCGCAGGCTTGGCTCCCGTGAGCAAACAGGCGTCCCGATCATTTGCCCGCAAGCGCGAATCGCTGATTCGAGTTCCAGAAAAGCCGTCAGCTTTTCATTCGCGTGCACAACGAAACGCTTTCCATCGCCGCGGTGTGCGTCAACAATTCAGATCGTTCACCCGTTGGAATTAATGGCTGAGACCCACACAAAAAATGGTGTGAGCTTCGCAAAATTGTTTTCAGCTGGACGCACGCAAAGTTCCCTTTTCGCGCGAGATCCGGCAGAAAATTTAAGATCGCTGAACCGCGAATCATCACCGTCACGGGCAAGGCGTTTTTCGACATTAACCACGCTCCCGCGGATCAATCAAACAGGAGCACCGACCTTCAAGGCTACGCTGCATGGGAGATTCATCCGGTGATGGCGCTGCAAATCGTTCAACAGGCGCTCCATCACTCTTTCAAAATCACCCTATTGCGCGTGTGTCTCGGTTACGTTGCCCCTTCATTAAACACGCGGATGACCGCCGGGCGCGAGCAAGAGCGAGAGCAGTACTTCGCGTACGCGACCGCGCGGCGGACTGCGTCTGGTCCTGCATACCAGATTGGGCCGTATCGCAGCCGATCGCTGATCAAATCAAGGCCGTCCCGGTCCTCTCGGGGACGTATCTCGTAAACGTCCCGGGCGGGGGTGACGGACATTGCCATCCGGTTGCTTGCTCTCCCAAAAGCTTGTCTGATGGCCTCGATCAACCCAAGTCTGTTCTGTTCGGTACGCGTGGCTTCCACATATTCCATCGTCAAGCCGCTTGCGCTCAGCCCGCACCAAGAGTCATTACCAACGTGAGTTTGGTTAGTGGGTTTTCGATTGTTCATAATTGCTTAATTTCCCTGCCACTGTTTTGGCCTTCTTTGATGCCTCATCGTGAGGAGTCATTTCCGGCCGTTCACTGAGGTAGTGCATAAAATCCCGGGCGAGGTTACGCGGAAACGTGCAGCCGACAGGCCTGCCGACACAACTGTTACCTCAGTGGAGTTGGCTCGGCGGGGGCGTCAGGCGAACCGCGCTGCGGTCTTAAACCATAGGGCGGTAAGAATTTGTAAGTGCCGAAGCGTTTATTGAAAAGTCTGCCATTACGGCTCCCGCAATCTTCCGCGAAAAACAGTAAGCGAATACGGCGGTAGCTCGTAAATTGAAGACGCCTCTCGCATAAAGTGCGCGGGTGGCAGGCTGCGAATCGGGTGGCCGTTCGGCCCGTCATCGCGCCACACGTACTGCTGTCGCGAAAACTGAACTACCTCGACCTGGCCGACAAAACGCGCTGGCTCCTGCGCGCCGGGAATTTTGAACTGTACATTGAGTTGCGACGCGCGCTCGGGATGCTTGTTAATTGCAAGCAAAGCCCATTGCTTATCCGGTCGTCGCACGGCGTAGGCAGTGACCGGGGGTAATGAACTCTGCTCCCTCTGTTTTATGGTTACGGGAAAGATGTCATGCGTTTCATTTGTTGGCTGCATCCATTCTTTTGTGATGAGCTGAGCGGCAAAGTAACCAGACAGGCGATTCAGTTCGTCGTTCTTTGGGTTTAACTGAAGCATCATGAGATTGCCCCAGGAACATTTGAGCTCGTCCTGAAGATAGTTTGGCTCGTAGCCGTATAAGTATGACTTCGAGCCGCCTAGGGTCAGAAACACTCCGACCGTATCTGCGTTGAAGAGCGCGCCCTCGATATCCACTTCGTGTTGCCCTGAAAAAACCGAATAACCATATTCAGTCATTAGCCAGGGGATGTCAGAAGGCACGCCATCGGCGCGCAAGCTGGCAAGCATTTCGGTTAAACGTTTTGGAGTTTCCCGTAACTGCGGTGCCGCGTTGGCGCAGATCTTGTCGAACGGATAAAATTCAAACGAAAAAAAATCGAAAGGGGCTCCGGCAGTTCGAACATATTTCAGGAACCGATTCATCCAGGAGCGATTGTTAGACGTGTCGGGCCATGTGAGCAGTTTCTCCTCGAAACTTTGCAGGCTTGGCCCTCCGAGTTTCAAACTCGGATTCAACGCAGCGAGCCGGCGGCCGACTCCGGCGTAAAGCGCCGCATAATCCTCCGGCGAAGCCCATTGTCCATCGGGTTCTTCGCCTAGTTCGATTCCTTCCAACCTATAACTCCGGCTGTGAAGATAATTGATCTCAGCGACAACGTTTTCCAGCGTATCGTACAACACGCCCACCGGCACAAGCACGGGCAAGTTGTTCGTGAGCTTGCTGCACAAGATGAAATCCAATCCCGGCTGCTCGACGCTGAAATTGATGTCTTCTGCGCGATGCCACGGATCGGTGGATGACACGTAAATCACTGTCTGCCGATGGCGATTGGCAGCGTGACGAACATTATCACGAAAACGACCATGCCTATCCATCTTCCCGAGCTCGATCTCGCGAATGGCAAACCCAACGCGGTCGCGAAGATCTTCGGAAGATTGCGCGCTTGTTCCCGAACTCCGGTTCATCACAATTCGAACAAATCGAGTCGCGCGCGGGCGCTCAGCGAGTCGCATGAGTTGATCATCACCATGAGCGTCATCGACGTTTCCACGTGCAAATGGCTGCCAGTCGTCGTCATCATCGGCGTGCAAGTGCATCGGATCTTCCCCCGGCCAGTACTCGACGCGATACCTTTTGGCGTACGGTGCCGCCCAATGAATGCGGATTGCGTTCACTGGTTTCGTCGCGCCAAGATCAATCACCACCCATTGCGGATGCGCATCTTCGGGGTCACCAGTAAAATGCGAATCTAGGTACGGATTGCTTTTCCAAAACGATTCTTCGTCACCATCTGCAATTCGGGAATAGCCATCGTCATTCGCCTGATCAATCGTGTTTCCGCGTCGCGGTAAGTGGTAACCATAGGAGACATTGATGGGTTCGCCGAGCGAATCGTCTGACGTCCAGTATCCGCATTGGTGAACCGAATCACTCCACGTGCCGCGCGGGTTCCAATGCCAGACTTCGCCGGCAAGCTCGGTTCGCAGCCGGTAACTCAGTGGCCCAAGCCCAGCTGAGAGCATTTGCTCAATGTTCTTGTCGGTAAACATCCGAGCGCATTCGCCTTTCTCGTGACCGTCAATGCCCGCGCCCAGCGCCTCAATTGGCACGCAATGGTTCACACGATGATCCGCCAAAACAACGGCCGAAATTGGGGAGGGTTCCCGATCGGCACTTGCTTCTTCTACTGAAGCTAAATGGACAATGGCCGAAAGAATTGCTGCACGAACGAGCGCGTTTCTTTTTGCGAGCCACGCACTATTCACCGCGTGGTATGTAAATGCGTCTCGGTAAGAATGAAAGCGATGCGAGGACGCATCGCACTCCGAAAGCACTTCCCGCACACGGCGGGCGGGCAGTGCGAAACGATACCACAAGCGCCACTCAGTTTTCGTGACAGCTTTAGGAGTGCGTACTGCCTGCCCGCCGTGTGCGGGCGTCCTCGCGTCGCTTTCTAGCGTCTACCTCTGGCCCTTTTCCGATTGCTTCCTTACCTCGCCTTTTTCGTGGCGAACGTCACTCAGCTGGCTCTGCAGAAGCGGTAGCTGGGATTTTTGCGGGTTCGGATGGTGGCTTTTGTGCTTACCGTGCCAGTACTCCGGCCCGGGTTGTTTTGCTTCCCCAATCTTCAATAGCAGAGCGTTTTCCTCCTGTTGAAGCGTTGCATAGCGGTCCTGCAACGTCTGAGTGCGATCTTTTGCCGCTTGCTGTTGCGCTAAGATCGCATTGTTCTTTGCTGCCGCCTCCTGTCGTTGACGTTGGGCTTCCGCCTGCTGGTTTTGATATGCGGCGTAATTTGCAGCTTCCTCGGCGGAGTATGTGCTGGCCTTTTGCGGATCATAATGAAAGCGTTCTTGAACTTCTTTCGGCAGCTCGGCGAAGTAAACTTTTGACATTCCTGATTTCGTCTTGACGACAATCCCATCGGGCTCAACGCGAGTAATGGTTGCGTCTTTGAATTCTTTTCCGTTAACCGTTTTGAAGTCCTCTGAGAAAGCAGCGGCTGCGGCAGCGAAGATCAAAACTGCGATAAGGTTTGTGTTCACTTCTTGCCTTAGGGTTGCCTCGCATCTTCTGTTCTCATATTCGGGATTCTTCGGTCAAGGCGAAATTGGGGACTGCCGGGAAGTGTCAACAGTGCGCTGCGGAGTTGCTTTTCTGCAGCAGACCAGTTTTTGCACGCAGCCGAAAAACGTGACACATTGGACACATGAAGAGCGTTACGATTCGCGAACTGCATATGAACACCGGCAAGGTAGTCCGCGCGTCGGCTCAACAGAATATTCTTGTAACCGAACGTGGCCAGCCGGTTGCCGTTCTTAAAAGCGCAAAGGCGGCAGACTTGGTCGGCAAACCCTTTCCTAAACGGGACATCCGCAAGATGCCCAAGGTTCCCGGCGATTCGACCGCCTATATCTCAGAGGAGCGCGATGCGCGGTGATATACCTGGATGCCAGTTATATCATAAAATGTTATCTCCGCGAAGCTGGTTCTGCGGAGGTACTAAGATTAGTTCAACGGAGCCCGGGGCGCAGTAGCGGCCTCCACGGGCGGGCTGAGTTCTATTCCGCTGTACATCGACGTCTTCGCGAAAAGCATCTATCGGCTGGAGACGCGGCGGCTGTATGGAAACAGTTTGAAAGCGATGAGCGTTCAGGTCTTTGGCATTGGCTCGCAATCACCGACAATGTTGTTCGGAAAGCGTGTAATGCATTCGAGAAGCTGGATGCCACTGTATTTTTGCGCGCCAGCGACGCTCTTCATCTCGCATGTGCCGCAGAAAATCGATTCATCGAAGTTCACAGCGGGGACCGGATCTTGCTCGAGGCTGCACCGTACTTCGGACTCAACGGGGTTAACGTTTATTGAACCCACTTCTCTTTTCGAGCGTGCTCGGCCTGGCACTACTCTTGACAGGCTGCAAGAAGCCCATGACCGCAGCGCAAGCCGATCCGAATGGTCCCGTCGAAGTCGTGATTCCCGAGCACGGCGCTTATACGGGCGCGTTCATGGACTTTGGCGATGAAGAAGATGATGTAACGCTGGAGACGATCGAGGACTTCGAGGAGATGGTGGGCAAACACCAGGCCATCATCGTTTCTTCAAGCTACTGGGGAGAACAAAATTTCCCGGTGGACAACCTCAATGTCATCTGGCGGCACGGCTCGATGCCGTTGGTTTTTTGGTCGCCCTGGGACAGGCCATATGAGGAAGATCACGGGCCGGACAAGTTCAGTCTGACTGAAATCCTCGCAGGCAAGTGGGACGCATACATCGACAAATGGGCGGACGCCGCCCGGGACTTTGGGCATCCAATGATTGTAGTGTTCGGCGTTGAAATGAATGGGACGTGGTTCCCATGGTCGGGAGCTTACTACGGCGGCGCGCAGTGGGATCCGGAGACCAAAAACTGGAAAGGCCCGGAAACATTTCGCAGGGCTTATCGTTATGTAGTGGATCGGGTCCGCGTGCGGGGCGCGTCAAACATCAAATGGATGTTTCATACCAACAATTATCCCTATCCGTACGAGACCTGGAACTGCGCGGCTGCCTACTATCCCGGCTCCGATTACGTTGACTGGCTCGGCCTCAGTGTTTACGGGCAGCAATACAAGGACGAGCCAAACCCGGATATTCCGTCGCTTGTAAACTGGCCATATGAAGAAATGTGCAGGCTCGATCCTCACAAGTCAGTAATGATTGCCGAGTGGGCGACCGGCGAGTTCCCGTTGGCGTCGGCCCCGCCCGGCGCGATGCACAAACCGGCATGGATTAAGCAGGGGCTCGAACTTTTTCGCACACGTTATCCTCGGATCAAGGCCGCGCTTTACTGGCACGAGCGCTGGCAAAACGCCGACGGCTCTTACAGCAATCTGCGCGTGAATTCTTCTGTGGAATCGCTGCAAGCGTATCGCCAGGGCGTCGCGCATCCCGATTGGCTGGGCGATTTGATCCTGCGGGCGCTGCCGAAAAAGTAATGTGTTATGTCGAGCGAACTCGGCTGCCGCGCCGTGGTCCCGCCAGCGCGGGACGAAAGCGCGAGAGATTTAGTACATCGCGACGGCGACGATCGACTCCTCGCCCTCCCCTCTCCTCTTCCGGGGAGGACAGGCGACATCAGCCGTGGACTTGCACCACCGCAGCGAGGATGCCCGTCTATCCGTCGCCAAAATGCGTTTGCCACAACACCTTGCTTTCCGCCTCTCTCCTGCGAGGGAGAGGATTAAGGTGAGGGGTTTCTTCTCTGGCGCGGTCTTTTGAAGATCGAGTGCTAGCTTCCAGGCACCATCGGATTCAAGTCGCCAGATAGAAAGGTAGATGCCGCGTTGCTTCGTGTTGTCGCGCTCACTCGTGTATTCGCCGTATTCGTAAGCGAGATCAATCGGATTACCTCGTGCCCGCGCCTAGGGGTGCGCGTGTTGTTTCTGCGTTCTCGTCGGCAAGTATTTTTTTGGCGGCCGTCTTTCCTATAGCTGGAAGCTCACCGCGGCGATAAATGCGAATGTTTTCGCTGGCGTGGTCGATGATCGCCTCGGCTTCATCTTCCTTAAGCGATTCTGCAAAGTCGCTCTGTATCTTATCCAGTTCGGCGCTCGCAGATTCGGGGTGAGCAAGCGGTTTGTTTGGAACGTCTGCTTCGATTCCATTCTCAGCCTGGGATGGTAGGGGGGTGATCGATACCAACATCGAGAGCGACTTTCCACAGACCATTCGCATCGTTTTCGCCAGATCGTTACGAAGTGGCCGAACGCATCCGGCTGTTCTGCGTTACGCGATTTCCTGTATTCCCATGGCCCTGTCGTATAACGGAGCTGTCCACTTCGCGAGATCGAGGCGAAGATTGGTCCCCAGCTTATTGCAGGAGCTTCCTCGCTTCGCGCCAAAACTTTTTTCCGTTGACCGCATTGAGTGCGAAGATTACCGCATCGTCGGCGAAAACAGAGATGGATGCTTCGCGAAATCCTTTTGCGCCGGCAAGTTTGGCGTAAGCCTTTTCCGCAGTAATGAGTGAACCGACAGCTTTCTCAAGATCGACATCCGCCGCGCGACCGTCTGCGAGCGCCAGGGATGCGACAAACAAGAAAAATTTCGTTGGCTTAGACAAAATCATCCGTTCGCGGCGTCTTGAATATAAAGACCGTGAAAAGGTCATGCAAAATTTGCTCAGCCATGAGGATTGGAAGAGTTGCTTTTCTGAAGTTGCTCCAGGGTTGCTGCTTTTTGCCCGGCAATGGGTGCAATCAGCGGCCGATGCGGAAGACGTTGTCCAGGAAGCTTTCGTCAAGTTCTGGCGCCGCAACCACAAGATCGAGAACCGTGCGCTGCTTTATGCTGCGGTGCGTTCCATCGCTCTCGATTTTATCCGCCGCGACAGCCGCCGCGCGCGACGTGAGGCCACCGCAGTTGGCGACACTGATGAATTTATCGAGCCACAGTTTGAATTTGAAGATGACACGCAGCGGGCTCTCGCCGAGGCAATCGATTTTCTGCCCTGCGAACAACGCGAGGTGCTCGTCATGAAAATTTGGAACGAATTAACTTTTGCAGAGATCGCCGACGCACTCGGTATATCGCAAAACACCGCGGCATCACGTTACCGGTATGCGCTGGCGGCATTGAGAAACATGTTGCAGCCCCAATGAACGACTTTTCTCAGATCGAGAAAGAATTGAGAAAGCTGCGACCGGCGCGGCCTTCGCCCATTCTTTTCGAGCGCGTCGAAGAAGCCATGACGGATGGGAGGGCAGACGCTTCGCATGTCAGGCAACCTGAGCGGCTGCGTTACAATTGGTTGTCGCTTGGCTTCGGTCTAGCCGCAGCGGCTGTTCTGGTTTTGTTCGCGGCGGTCAAGATGGAGCGCCAACAGCAGACAGGCAAAGAAATCGCGCAAACATCGCGTGAACCCGAAGCAGCGCCGCTATTGAACCGAGCGCAAAAATCCACTTCGACCGACAAATTTGTTCCTGCGGGCGCGACTCGGCTCGTTTACAACACGCGCGACGAAGGATTGCAGTTTGCCGGCAACTCAGGCCAGCCGTTGCGACGCATGCGTTATCAGACTCATGAGACCTGGCAGTGGCGTAATCCGACGACGGGCGCATCACTTCGTGTTTCTTACCCCGCCGAGGAGGTCGTCCTCATCCCGGTCTCAGGCCAATAATTTAACAAAACAAAAAACATGAAAATAAAATCCATAGCTACAATTGCAGCCATTGCCTTGCCGATTGCGGGATTTGCACAGACACCACCTGCGCCGCCGCCAGAGCCACCTGGCCCGCATGGTCCGCCGGGGATTCCAGGCGGCCACGAGAACGCGCCGAAAGTGCCAATGACATTTCTCGGCGTGGAGACGTCGCAAGTTCCGAACGTTGTCAGTGACCAGCTTGGTTTGTCCAAGGGCCTTGGGTTGGTCGTCGACTACGTCGTGCCGAATAGTCCTGCCGCGTCAGCAGGCGTTCAGCAGAACGATATCCTTAAGATGTTGAACGACCAGATTCTGATGGAACCAACGCAACTGCGAAAACTCCTGCAGACTTTCTCCGAAGGCACTGAGGTGACGCTCACGATCCTGCGCAAGGGTCAGGAGCAAAAGATCACTGTTAAGCTTGCCAAGAAAGAAATGCCGCAGCGTCACTCGCTGATGCCCGGAGGAAACCACGACATGCATTGGGATTTTGATGAAACAGGCGATGTCGGTGAGCAGATGCAAGAATTGAAGGAACAATTGGGCGACACGCAACGCGGTATAATCCGTGGAGCAGTGATACAAGCCCATGAGGCGGCGAAACGCGCGCGAGAAGATGCCCGCCGCGCCGCGCGAGAGATTCGCATTTTGAGCACCGATAATGGCGCGCTCAAAGCTACAAAGATCGATCTCGGCAAAGCGCAGATCGTTTTCTCTGATGGCAAAGGCGAGATGAAATTGGAAAACGTGAATGGGAAAAAATTGCTCACGGCCAAAGATACGCAGGGCAAATTGCTTTTCAGTGGACCGGTCGAAACAAAAGAAGACCTCGACAAAGTGCCGGCCGACGTTCGTGACCGCTACGAGAGATTAAAGCAGAATGACTTGCCGGCAGTCGCGCCGCGATCCGATGTCGACAACGGCGAAGATGCCGATGACGATGACGTTGATAAGGAGGACGATGAAGGAGCAGGTCCTGAACCATCGTCAGAACAAGTTTCGCTCGGATCATTGTTGCCCACGATGCTGCTCTGAATTCAGTCTGATTTGAGGCAGAGGAGGAACTCCGCCGAGCATCTTAACCTGGTGTGGCCAGCCGCTCAGCGGAGTTTTCCTTTTCCGCGATGCTGTAGTGTCCGCTGTCCCAGCGGAGTTTTCCCTTGATACCGATGCGCTGAGGACAGCGCGCTACAGCGCGACGTCGCGCGCATGGCGTGTTTTCCGCCTCTCTCCTGGATGCAAGGGGAGAGGACTGAGGTGAGGGGTTTGGGCTGCAGGCGCTAACTTACGAACCTGCCAGACCCAGTTGTTTTTGAATCGAACCCTCACCCTCCCCTCTCCCTTGCACAGGGAGAGGCGACCTAGGCGTGCAGTAACGAAGGTCAGTGAAAGCTATGCGGTGGCATTTTCCTTGCCGAGTTAAATCCGCGCGTTATAACGGAAACGCGTAATGATGCGGGCCTTTTTTCTTGTCGGGTTCGTTGCGTTGTTTTCTCCACTGCATGCGCAAACATCGTCGCCTTCCGCCTCACCTGCCCGCAGTGCTACAGCGTTGCAGGCGGCGCCTTCACTCGAGCAGCGCGTCGCTGACCTTGAAGCCTACGTAAATAATTCAGCGCGCGGCGTGGATGCCGGCTTACCAGTGACCTCGAACGTCGCGGGCCCCGGCCCCGGCCACAACGCATGGATGATGACGTGCGCTGCGCTGGTGCTTTTCATGACGTTGCCGGGGCTGGCGCTTTTTTATGGTGGCCTCGTCCGCGCGAAGAATGTCTTGTCGATTCTCGCTCAATGTCTCGGGATTGCCGGCCTGGTGACGATCCTTTGGTGGGTGGCAGGTTATTCTCTCGTTTTTTCACGCGGGTCGCCCTTCATTGGGGGACTGAAATTTGCTTTTCTGGACGGCGTCGGCGTCCGACCGAACAACGACTATTCGTACTGGGTTTCGCAGAATGTGTTCGCCATGTACCAACTGATGTTCGCCATCATCACGCCGGCCTTAATCATCGGCGCAGTTGCCGAGAGGATGAAATTCGCGGCCGTGCTTGTGTTCGTCGGCGTCTGGATGTTTGCGGTGTATTTTCCAATCGCCCACATGGTGTGGGGAATCGATGGCTGGATGAATGGGGTCTGGAATCCCGGCGCGAAGATTACTGCAATCGATTTTGCGGGGGGAACCGTCGTTCACATGACGTCCGGTTGGTCCGCGCTCGTCTTGTGCGTCCTTCTTGGGCACCGGCTCGGATTCAGAAAGGAAATCATGGCGCCGCACAGCATGGTGCTTTGTATGGTCGGCACCGGTTTGCTTTGGGTAGGTTGGTACGGTTTCAATGCGGGAAGCGCTCTTGCGTCCGATGGAATCGCTGCAAACGCGTTTATGAGCACCACGCTTGCGACGGCGGTGGCTTCATTTACCTGGGCCATGCTCGAGTATGCACTGCGCGGCAAACCGAGTGTGCTCGGGTTTTGTTCGGGAGCAGTGGCCGGACTGGTCGTGATCACCCCAGCCTGTGGCTATGTCGCTCCGAGTGGTGCAGTGATTATCGGAGTGGCTGCGGGCATCGTCCCATTCTTTGCCTGTACGAAATTGAAATCCTGGCTCGGTTATGACGATGCGCTCGATACTTTCGGGATCCACGCAGTAGGCGGGACACTCGGCGCATTTCTCACTGGTTTGCTGGCGACTGCGGCTGTGAATCCGAATCTCTCGTTAAGCGTCACGGGATCGCTTAATCCTGCGACGCAAAATGGTCTTGCACGAGTTGTCGGTCACACATTGTGGATCGAACAGTTAAAAGCAATCGTCGTCACAATCGTGTTGGCGGTGGTCGGAAGCGCGATCATTGGTGCGATCGTCAGAGGAGCGATCGGTCTGCGGATCGCGCCGGAAATCGAACGCCAGGGGCTCGATATTAATCAACACGGCGAAGAAGGTTATATCACTTCGTGAACGATTAAGTGTCTGTTTTCTTCCTCTTATTCCTGCTTGCTCACGTGAGATAGAAAGCACCCCTTAAAGCGAATGGATCAAGAGAGAGAGCATCTGCGGTTGCTTGCGATTTTTCATTACGTAGGCGCCGGCCTGGCGGCACTGCTTTCCTTCTTTCCGCTGCTGTACACCACAGTCGGCGCAATTTTTATATTCGTTGCGCGACATCCGACTGCGACCGGACCGAAACCAGGTGAAGAGTTGCCGCCTGAATTTCTTGGCTGGATTTTTGTTGTGCTGGGCGCATTCTTCTTCCTCGCCGGCATGACGATGGCGATTTGTATTTTGATTGCCGGCCGCTGCCTTTCTAGCCGCAAGGGCTACTCTTTCGCTCTCGTGATGGCTTGTATCGAATGTCTCTTCATTCCTTTCGGAACAATTCTCGGAGTGTTCACAATCGTTGTCCTTTCGCGCGAGTCGGTGAGAGCGTTGTTTTCGACCGTGTAAGCATGGCTGTAAAGTCCCCTGTCGTCAGCGGACAATCTTTGAGGTGTTGCCTCCCCTCACTGCGATGCGCTGAGGACAGCGCACACTACAGCATTATTGGCAGAAGCCTTCTAAGGAGTCGGCGAGGGGCTCGCTCTAATACCGGCTTCGACCCAATGGCCCGGAAGATGGCTACCAGTTTCGCCGCCCACCCAAACATAATGTCTTATCTTTTTTTCTGCTGACGGGCGCAGGTCGAAATCGATACGCGAATTTTTCCCAGTCGCCTTTACGGTGATGAAGGCTCTTACCGTGCCGTGTTCCGTAAGACTCATTTTATAGAGTCCTCTCGGCAATGTGGCTGTGTAATGGCCGTTGAGATCGGTGCGGTCGATAATCGGCGAGATTTGTCTGCCTTTTTGTTCAAAGCGGATTTCGGCGTCTCTGAGCGGCTGACCATTTGTACCTACGACATGTCCCTCGATGGAGGAAGTCTGCGCAGAGAGTGTTGCGGAAAAAGCGAACGCAATTGCGAGAAAAACACCGATATTGAATCGGTAAGACATCAGGAGCACTGCTCCAATCTTGAAAGCGGTGTAACGCAGCCTCAAAACACACTAGTAGCGGCTATCATAGGCAGTTGGCCGCGAGCGCTCAATGCCCTAGCCACAGCGCGCATTCTCCGCGCAACCTGGCGTTATTGCCCTCCGGAGCCCTGGGGCTGTGCTTGCCTCTGCCACTGCTGCTGTGTTTGGGCGCTGCCCCTCTTCAAATTCAAGGCGCCAGCGGCCCCGCTTCCGGTGTCATCAACTTCGACCCAGCTGCCGCCGATATGGCTTCCCGTGGCCGCCGGTACCCAGACCATGTGCTTTCCCTTCTTTGCAACTATGTTTGCTTGCGCGGCCGGCACTGGTTTCAGGTCAAAATTCAGTTGCGTTGGCTGATCCACCATAGTTTTCGTATTCATGATCGACGCCTTTACTGCGCCATTCACTACCAAGGTGACCCGGTAAACGCCCGCTGCCAAACCATCGGAAACGTAGCGACCGTTTCCATCCGTCTTAACGGTTTTGAGGAGCTTGCTGCCATCTTTCGACTCGATTCGAACGTCTGCGCCTTTAATCGGTTGCCCTTTTGCATCCTTGACGATCCCTTGGATAACCGACGGTGCAGCCCAGGCGTTCGCAACAGAAAGAACCAGCCCAACAAAAACAACCCGTAGTAATTTCATAAATATGATTATTCACTAGTTCCTACAGGAAAAAAAAGGCGAAGTTCCTAAATAATTAGGTTTGAACGACAGAAAAAAAGGCGCAATTCGGAGATTCAAAGACTCGTGCACAGCGGCGAACGAGTGAATCGACAGAATACCGCGGCTTAGAAGCGCTTTTTCAACGCCACATACCGGGTGCGACCCTTGATATTCGCTGTCGCTTCGTCATAGCCGTTTTCGAAATTACCAACTACGAGCGGTGACTGTCTGAATGTTGGAACCGGAATGCGCCTCTCCTCTGTCGTCGACTTCGACCCAATTACCGCCGAGATGGCTCCCGGTACGAGCTGGCACCCATACCATGTGCTTTCCGCCCTTTGTATTGTTACCTGCTTGGGATGTTGACTTGAAATCGAAATTCAGCTGAGTCGGTTGATTCGCCTTGGTCTGCTTGTTCATGATCGACGCCTTGACCGCGCCATTCACAAGCAATGTGACGCGGTAAACGCCCGGTTGCAGTCCCTGTGAAATATAGCGGCCCTTTTGATCGGTCTTAACTGTGCTGACTACCTCTTTGCCGTCTCGCGATTCGATCCGAACATCTGCGCCTTTAATCGGTCCGCCTTTTGCATCTTTGACAGACCCCTGAATGGACGCTGGCTCATCCGCTGTAATCTTGTTCGTTCGCGGACCGGCTTCCAATGCGCGATCACGCACACTGGTGTTGAATCCCGTCTCTGGAGGCGGAGCGGTCACGTTCGCTGTAATCTTGTTCGTTCGCAGACTGGCTTCCAATGCGCGATCACGCACACTGGTGTTGAATCCCGTCTCTGGAGTCTCTGGAGGCGGAGCGGTGACGTCCGCTGTAATTTTGTTCGTTCGCAGACTGGCTTCCAATGCGCGATCACGCACACTGGTGTTGAATGCCGTCTCTGGAGGCGCAGCGATCACGTCCGCCGTAATTTTGTTCGTTCGCAGACCGGCTTCCAATGCGCGATCACGCACACTGGTAGTAAATCCCGTCTCTGGAGGCGCAGCGGTCACGCGAGTGTGCGGGCGGCGCCGGTCGAAATCTCCAGCAGATGTGTAATCCGGAACTGTGAATGGATCAGATGGATTCTGTACGGGCACGCTAACGCCGATACGGCTTACTCCTGTCGGATGAGTTACATCCGTGAAAAGTCCCTGTAGATAACGGTCGTATACGCCAATGCCGGCTTGTTCGTGCGCCGAAAGCCGAACCGCGAACTTGATCTTGAGCGCATCAGCGATAGACCGGGCGACTTCGTCCTGAAGTGCAAACGCGCCGTCCAACTCGCGGTCATAAGTTTGCGTCCACACGCGGAAACCGTTTCGCGCGTCAATCAGTTCGGCTGTCACACGAACGCGGTTACCATGGCGCTGCAAACTTCCTTCAAGCACATTTCCAACGTTGAGTTTTTGCCCAACTTCCTTTGTGTTCTTTCCTTTCAATGAGAATGACGAAGTTCGGCCGGTCACGCGTAAACCGTCAACCTGCGTCAACGTATGTAGAATCTCCTCGCTTATACCTTCACACAAATATTCCTGATCTTTCGCCTCGCTAGAATCGGTAAATGGTAGAACCGCAATACTCCTGTCTGGGGGATTAAAATGCGCTGTAGGGAAGAGTTCGCCGCGAAATAACCAAACCGCAGCCGCCCCTAAAAGGAGACCGGCAGTCGCTGCTCCAACCAGTTTGGGATTACGCTGCGACCATCGCCAGATTCGCGCTGGGGGTGAAACCGGGCGGGCGACGATTGGACGGCCGGCGAGCCAGCGTTCCAGATCAGCTGCGAGGTCTCCGGCGGACTGGTAGCGCGCTTTTGGATCACGTTCGAGACAGCGCGCACAAATCGTCTCCAAATCTCGATCAAGCGATGGTGCCAGCGAGCGTAGTTTGGGCGCCTGCGTTTCAGACGCCTGGCGAATCACGGAAACCGGATTCGAACCCAGAAATGGTGGACGTCCGGCGAGCACGTTGAACAGAACTGCGCCGAGACTGTAAACATCGGCAACTGGGGTAAGAGTGGCGGCTGCGGCACCGGCTTGTTCGGGGGCAATAAAACCTGCGGTTCCGAACGTAGTCAGCGACCTTGTAAGATCGTTGTTCCCGTCCAGCAGCTTCGCCAAACCGAAATCGCTGACCAGTGGCTCGCCTCGATCGTTGAGCAGAATGTTTCCCGGTTTGATATCGCGATGGAGCACTCCGCGGCTGTGAGCGTATTCGACAGCACGCGCGACCTTTGCCATCAGTCGCACGCACTTCCGCGGCTCATAGCGGAGAGAAGCAACGTTCTCGTGCAAACTTCCCTTCTCCGCGAACTTCATGCTGAAAAACGGCAGGCCGTCCTCGCTTTCGCTCACTTCATAAATCGGAAGGATGTTCGGGTGATCCAGACTGGCCACCGCCTGTGCTTCTCGTCGGAAACGCTGCAGCGCTCCATGTGAATCAGCGCGATAACTGAGGACGCGCTTTACCGCGACGATGCGCCGGGAATGTCGTTGCCTGGCGCGATAGATCACGCCCATGCCACCGCAACCGATTTGCTCGAGAATTTCGTAATTTCCCAGGAACCAAACCTTGTGCGGCGCGTCCACTTCGGCGAGAACGCTTTGATAAAACGCCTGAGATACCTCGTCACCGCCTTCCAATCCCTCGCGCAGGAGGCAGCTCACGCAAATTCCAGTGTCGAGTCGCGTGGTTGCTCCACACTTCTCGCATTTTGCATGCTCGTTGGTAGCGCTCGGAAGCGGATCGGAACGTGTATCTGAGTCTGTCATTGCAATTACTCGGTCCCTGTTGCGAGCGACGCGCACAGGTAACGGATTTCATCGTCCACGTCGGCGGGGTCTTCGACGGTTTGCGAGACTTCATCGCGCAGCAGGCTGCGGTAACGCTGACGCATGTTGTGCAGCTGTTTTTTCACGGCCGTTCCTGCCATTCGCAGTTCCGCAGATAATTTAGCGTATGACAGTTCATCGCCTTCGTCTGTAAGATGGGAACTTAGCGCTTGGAAAAGCCAGAGCTTGCCTTTGCTCTCGCATTCTTCCCGCAGCCGTTGAAGCGCGTGTTCGACTACGGTTGTCGCCCAAGCGAGGTCGAAGAGTCGCTCCGGCGGCAACGACTTGAGCGCTTGCGCCGGTAAAGATAATTGCGATGGCGCTTCTGCCATCCAATCGTCCCAGGAAATAAATTCCACGCCGCCCCCGCGTTTACGGGCATGAGTTTTCTCAGTGGCGTTGATGAGAAAATTTTGGAGCGACCTGAGTAAGAGCGAACGAAATCGGCCGCGCTTGCTGTCTGCATGCTGCAACCAGTTCTGCTCAAGTATTACCACAAAAAAATCTTGAGTGAGATCCTGCGCGTCCTCAACCGAATAGCCGCGCGCCCGCACAAACGAAAAAATGGGCCGCCAATAAGTGCGGCAAATCTCCGCGAGCGCATCACGCGCCTGTTGCTCTTCCTTCCCCAGCGTGGCGGCTGAAAGGATTAGGCTCCAGCGAGTAGTTACAAATTCACGCGGTTCGCCTCTACCCTGCTCACCCGGCTTTCCGTTCACGAGCGAACATTGTGGTTCTACCTCTTCTATACAAGCATAAAATGCTCGATGTACCGTCCGCCGTAGTCGTTTTCTTTCGCGTCGATGCGAAATCGCCCCGCTGCAATCCCTGATTAATCTTCTCTCGTGAGAGACAGATCCACACGTTTTGCCTGCGGAGGGCGCCGAACCCACGATCTTGCGAGGATTGTCATGCCGAGCGGAGTCGAGGCATCTTTCGATTTATCTTGGCGGTACACGCATGAGGTCACGTTTGCAAAGGTCTAACGTCCAACATCCAACGTTCAACGTTCAATGAAAAATATTGCCGGCGGAGGGGCTCGAACCCACACGGCCTTGCGGCCACTGGATTTTGAGTCCAGCGCGTCTGCCAATTCCGCCACGCCGGCTTACTAGGTAAATCGGGATTGCGATCTCGATTTATCTTGCCTGTGTTCTACTTTTTGTTCTACTTTGACGGCATGCAACCCCATGAAACCGCAAGCAAATTGCAAAGCGCAGTTCCGGCCGCCAAAATCAAACATCCAGTAAAACACCGCTACCGCTTTACCATCGTCAAAGACTCCCGCAATCGAAAAGTGCGTGGGCTATGGCGTCGCGGCGAGAAGCTGTACCTTCAGACGCGCGTTTCGGGAGAGAGGTCTGCGCGAAAGATTCCGCTCAAAGCTAGGAGTCTGGAAGCGGCTCGCGAGGAAATGGCTGACCTCAAAAAGCTGAAGCGGATAGAAGGGCTCCCGGAGACTGGACTGCGTCCGCTGTTTTCGGATTACGCAGACAAGTACTTGGAATTTCATCGGACTGCTTCTGACAGCGGAAAGAAAGCCCGCACGATCGATCGCGAGGAGCACTCGTTGGTGCACTGGAAGGCCGCGATCGGCAACGTCCGGCTGGACAAGATAACACGGCCAATGGTTACGAGTGTCATAAAATCCCGTCTCGCTACTGGCATTAAGCCACGCACAGTGAACATAGACGTGATCGTTCTTCGCAACGTTTTGAACGAGGCAAAGGAGGAAGAGCGGATCGCTCGTTTACCAACGGAGGGAATAAAGCCGAGGAAGGTCAAGACACCTGTCCGAACGTTGTTAACGCCAGCCCAGTTCGACGAGCTCTGCAAAGGTGCTGCCGAATGTGGAAAAAACCACGTGCAGGTTACTGATTATCTGCGCCTGCTGGCATACAGCGGCGCGCGGCGCGACGAGGCGCTGGCGCTCAAATGGGACGACGTGAACTTTGAGAGGCAATTCGTGCAAATTGGCGCTGACGGATCTGCCAAGAACAGCAAGGCTCGGTACGTAGATTTTAATCCAGAATTAAAGGCGCACTTGGAAGAGATGGCTACGCGACGAGCGCCGGATAGTGAATGGCTTTTTCCGAGTCCTCAACGCGGCGAAACAGATAAGCCGACGAAAACGTTTAGAGATTCATTCGCGGCTGCTCGTAACGAAGCAGAACTGCCGTGGGTAGGCTTCCACGACCTCCGGCACTACTTTGCGAGCATGGCGGTGATGTCGGGTATCGATTTCAAGACGATTGCCGAATGGCTTGGCCATCAAGATGGGGGGATGCTTGTGGGCAAAGTATACGGACATTTACTTCCTGAGCATCGGCAACGAATGGCAGAGCGGCTGGTGTTCTCACCGTCTGTTGTAAGGTTACCAGATGCCCAATCCAGTGTGTCGCCTTCGGCACCAGGCAGGCTCGAAACGACCGCCCAAAAAAAAATGCCAGGCCCACTGGACGAGATTGCTCTATTTCCGATTCGCCAGCACGAAGAACGGCTTCGACAGCGGGAGGCGGCGGAGGCGAAAATTCTTCAAGAGCGACTTGCTGAACTCAAAAGGATACTTACCAGGCTTAAGACGTGCTGTAAGCAAGGTGAATTTCGATGGCCAGAAAAACGCGACCTGGACCGTCTTCACGTTTTGGTGTTGGAGCTGGTTCGTCGAATTCGCAAGCGACCGCCGCTTCCTTTATGGAAATGCTATAAAGCCGTCGATCGTCATTGGCATTTGCGGCTGTGGCAAACGCTCTCAGTCCTTGTGGATCGTGCAGCCAAGAATGTTCCGGTGAGGCCGCTTGAACCGTACAATGAGAGATTCACTTGCAAACCTTTGACTGAGACAGTGAAGAACTTCTTCCAGTGCTACGATGAGGTCGTAAAAGGCCGAGATCCATCTCAGGTCAAGTGGGAACAATTTGACGAGCTTTTCTCGAGTGTGACCGGCAAAACAATTTCTCGTCGTATACCTTTGACGGAAGCTAAATCAGCCACGTACCGAGAGTTCATGAAACTCTTCTGTGACGACCACCAATGGGTTAGAAAATACTGGCGGGGCGCGAGAGCTTTGACGGTTTACGTTGCTACTCAGTTCCAGGATCCGGAGATGATGAGAAAGCTAACGCGCTTTCTTATCCCCGCTCATATCGGTGAGCTCACGATCGAAGATGTCGAGAAGTTCCCTGTGCGTTTGCTTGAAGAAAAGCAAAACGCGAGACGGACAGAGAGCGGAAGCGCCGAAAATAGTTACGCGGATTTCGCGGAACTCTTCGCCTGCTTTTATAGGCGGTCGCGGGTTTTTGCTGACCCGCTTTGCTCGGAATTGGCGGAATCCGACCCAAATAACCTGCGTATGCCTTGAGCATAAATTCACGGCGTTTGACCGTGTGTTATG
>QHNR01000186.1 GCA_003218475.1 Verrucomicrobiota bacterium
AATAGGATGATGGTCAGCAGCCCGAATCTTTCCGGGAAATGCGCAGCCCCCGGCGGGAGCACAATTGTATCGCGCGACGGCGGCCACGAGCTGCCGATATCCATTGAGAAAGCGAGGCACCAGGCGACGTATCGATGCGGCGCAGGCAGCAATGCGGAAGCGGTCCAAACGACCGCGGCTGCGACAAGCCATTCGATACGACGAATAACAATACTCCGAGTGCCGGGCAATCCAATGACTCGCACGTATTGCAAAGCGAGAACTGCGCGAACTCCGCCATAGGCCGCGCCAAATCCTGCCGCGTCCCGACTGCTAAGCGGCCCGGTCGCGTTCGCCGCCATTACCGCGACGAAAAATACTTGCGCCACAATGAGAGCGCGCTGGAGCACGTCGTCGACAGCAAACTGCGTGGAGAAGGTCGTGTAACCGAGCCAGGCGAGAAAAATCAGCGCCAGCAAGAAAGCATAGCGCGCGACGCCATGAAGCGAATAATCCGCTTCGAGCGGCGTGCTCAATTGACTAATCGCAGCGGCGAAGACCAGATCGTAGAACAGCTCGGTCCAGCCGGGACGTCGAACGTGCCGTTCATCTGCGGGCCAGAACGTAGGCGCGCTGAAAAATTGCGATTTGATTAGCGTGCTGATTGGGAATGGTTTCGCTGCTATTTCGCCCTAAATTGCCCGATCGCGACGCCAGCGCTGGCCGCTCCGACCTTGGCAATGTCTTCATCTTCCTGTGGCGTGTTACCACTTACGCCGATCGCGCCGATGACCTTGCCTTCAAATTCAATCGGAATACCGCCTTGCAATGGCGTTGCACCAGGCAGAGCCAGCGCAGCTACGCGGCCATCACGTACCTGATCTTCAAACACCTTGCTTGGACGGCGGAAAATCGCGGCGGTGCGCGCTTTGCCGATCCCGACCTCCACACTCGCGACCTGTGTATCGTCAAGCCGCTCGAGCAACAACAGACGACCGCCATCGTCGAGGACAACAATCACCACCGTGGCGCCGCGTTTTTTCGCTTCCGCTTCCGCTGCCGCGGTGATCTTCTTCACAACTTCAAGAGTCAGAACTTTCTTCACCGGTAATTGCGCTTTCGCGGGATGGGCGAGCAGCAACGGCAAGGTGAGCGCAAGGAAAAGGATTCGCTTCATATTGATGGTTAGTCGTTGGGCAATCGCGCTCCTTACAATCGTGTGATTGCCATTTGCCGTAACGCTCCGCGACCAATGGACGCGCCGCGAGGTCTGCACGGCAATTAAGTTTTTCGCGTCGAGTCGCTGTAAGGAATCGGTTTCTTCTCCGACGAAATAGGAAACGGAAATCCTTTATGAATTACACGAGTAAAACAACGACAGTCATCGCCTGGATTTGCCGCATCGCGGCGGCGGTCATTCTCTTGCAAACGCTCTTCTTCAAATTCACGGGCGCGCCCGAATCCGTTTATATCTTTAGCAAAGTCGGACTCGAACCGTGGGGTCGGATCGGTTCCGGCGTTGCCGAGCTGATTGCGGCGATCTTGATTCTATTTCCGCCGACCACATGGCTCGGCGCCGGGCTCGCACTCGCCGTTATGGCCGGTGCGATCTTTAGTCATCTCACGATCCTCGGCATCGTCGTAATGGACGATGGCGGTTTGCTCTTCGGCCTGGCACTGGCCGTCGCTGTTTGCAGCGTGGTGTTGCTCTTTTTGCAACGCCGCCGGCTTCCGCTCATCGGAGCATATCTGTGAAAAAATCACCGCTTATCGCAGCCGCCTCGGAAGTTTTGCGTCAAGGCGAGTCACTGCTTCGCGCACTCGACGACGAAAAGTACAGGCGAAAGCTCCGCCCCGCGTTCAATTCTGCGGTCGGCGGGCATTATCGGCATTGTCTCGATCATTTCCAGAGCCTGCTCGACGGGCTCGATGCCGATGAAGTGAATTACGACCATCGCAAGCGTGATCCGCGCATTGAAAACGACCGCAAGTTCGCGCTTTCGGAGACACACCGAATCCTAAGCGCTTGCCAATCCATTCCCGAAAACTTCCTCGAGTGCCCGATGAACGTGCGGAGCACAGTGAATTACGAGATCGATGAAGCCCCGCTCATCGCCTCGACGGTTGGCCGCGAGTTTATGTATGCCGTTGCCCACGCGATCCATCACTACGCGTTGATCGCAGTGATGTGCGGGCTCATGAAAATGCCTGTCCCTGCGGGATTCGGAGTTGCGCCCTCGACCCTCAAGTACCACGCGGAGCAGCCAAAGGCCGCGTGATGTCGATCCATGATTACGCCAACGCTCTTCGCTGCGACCGCAATCATCCTGCTGAGCTTCGTCTCTGAAGACGCGGCGACAATTTCGTCTGCGTTGTCGATCTTCGGCGGGCCGATTAGCTGGCCGCTCGGGTTTGCGGCTTGTTTTACCGGAATTTGGTTGGGGGATCTCGGCCTCTATTCGCTCGCTCGATACGCCGGCAAAAATGTCTTGCACAGTCGCTGGCTGGCGCGTTTGGCTGATCCGGCCACGATCACACGTTGCGAAAAAACTTTCGCGCAAAACAGCACCTTCACTTTAATCGCTACTCGCTTCATCCCGGGCACGCGTCTGCCGACTTATCTCGCCGCTGGTTTGTTTGCGATGCCGGCACGTCGCTTTGCGCTCATTACTGCGATCGGTGCACTGCTGTGGATCAGTGTTTTCTTCGCGCTCACAAAACTGCTCGGCTCTCATGCCGTCGTCTGGTTCACGTTCACGCAAACGAAAATCGCCGCCTTTGTTTTTACGGTGCTCTTGCTTCTCAGTGCGACGCTCATAGTCCGAAGATTTCTCGCGATGTCGATCCTGCGCCAAATCGCCATCGCCGCGCGACGCTGGACGCATTGGGAGTTTTGGCCGGCGTGGTTGTTCTACATTCCTGTTGCCCTCCATTATTTCTGGCTCGCCGTTCGTTACCGCAGTTTGAGCCTGCCCACAGCAGCGAATCCGGGAATGGCGACGGGCGGATTCGTCGGAGAATCCAAGTTCGAGATTCTCGATCAATTACACGCCACGAACCCCGACTCCGTAGCGGAGGCCTTCTTGCTCGATGGTTGGACAACGACCGACCGGCTCCTCTCTATTCATCGGCTCTGCCGCGAGCATGCCATCACGCTGCCATTCATTTTGAAGCCTGACGTGGGTCAGCGCGGCAACGGTGTGCGGTTAATAAGATCAATGCGCGATACCCTCGATTACCTGGGAGAGGTAGAGGCGCCGGTGGTGCTTCAGCGTTATGCCAGCGGACGGCATGAAGCTGGGATTTTTTATTTCCGCTTTCCCGGCAAAGGACGCGGGCAAATCTTTTCGATCACGGAAAAGATCTTCCCGACGATCACCGGCGACGGGGTTCGCACCGTTGAAGAATTGATTCGAGCTGATTCTCGCGCGGCGCTGATTGCGCGCACTTACCTGCGGCGATTTGCTCATCGCCGAAGCGAGATACTTTCGGAAGGCGAAGTCCTGAAGTTGGTCGAGACCGGCAATCATGCGCAGGGATGCATCTTTCGCGACGGCGGACACCTCCGGACTGACGCGCTCGAGCGCGTGATCGACAACATCTCTCGAAAGGTCCCGGGGTTTTATATTGGTCGCTACGACATTCGCTACGAGAACGAAGAAGATTTCAAACAGGGGCGAAATTTCCAAATCGTGGAGCTGAACGGCGCTTCCTCGGAAGCCACCAGCATTTATGACCCCCGCAACTCGCTCATCTCGGCTTACCGCACATTATTTCGCCAATGGAAGCTGGTCTTCGCCATCGGTGCTGCCAATCGCGCGCGAGGCTGCAAGCCGTCGCCGCTGCGCACACTTTGGCGGGAATGGCGACAATATTCGGCCGCTGCGGTATCATATCCGTGCGCCAGTTGATGTGCACGATTTCCTTTGTCCCAAAACCGCGTGGGTTTTATCTCGTGATGAATCGCGATGAAAAATTTACGCGTTCCA